>NZ_FXTX01000010.1 GCF_900182795.1 Venenivibrio stagnispumantis | reverse complement strand
TGCTTTAAGATAATCTTTTTCTATATATCCTTTTTTAAATTGTTTTTTTATCTGTCTTTGTATGTTTAATACAAATAATGGTGATTTTTGTAGATGGTCTGCTAAATAATTTTCATTCCAAAATATAGTGCAGGGATGATTTACCATAAATTCATATATTTCTTTTCTTTCTATTTGAGAGCGAAGTATCTGTCCGGTTAATTCTAATGAGTTTCTATATACTCTTGATGGTATCCATTTTTCTTCATTTTTTATATCTTTTTTTAGAATAGTTAATGCTTTTCCTGCTTGTTTTAATTTATTTAATATTTCATTGTTCCATAAATTATTTATCCAGTTGTTTATCTTTCTTTTGTTTATTGAGATTAGATAATCTAAATGTGGATATATGCTTTGTGGTAGGGTTAGGCTATATGATAGGATTATACTACTCATTTCAACTAAACCTTATTGGTGATGCTTTTCTAATTCTTAATAATTTTCTCATGCTGTAATTATAGATAAATATGATTAAAAAATCAAGGTGCTGTTGTTAGCTCATTTAGTAGTTCCTTTAACTTCTCATCTTTTGATTTTATTATGTCTATTCCGGATATAAATTTTAATACATACTTACCGAGAATATCAAACTCAATATTAACAAAATCCCCAACTTTTTTATATTTTAAATTGGTATTTTGATATGTATGGGGTATTATATTTATTGATATTTTGTTATTTTGTATATAGTTAATTGTCAAGCTTATGCCATCTATTGCTATTGAACCTTTCTCTATGACAAAATATTTATAATCCTCCGGAATTTCTATAATAAGCTCTGTATGATTACCGAAATTTTTCATAGTAGCTATTTTTCCTATGGTGTCAACATGACCTTGAACAATATGCCCTCCGAGTCTATCAGATAATCTTAATGCCCTTTCAAGATTGATATAATCACCTATTTTTAAAAATTTTAAATTGCTTCTGTTTAAAGTCTCATTTGAGACATCAAATGTTATATTTTTGTTCTGAATATTAATAACTGTTAAACAAACACCATTTACAGCTATACTATCTCCTATATTTGTATTTTCTAAAACTTTATCTGCTTTTACACTAAGTTTCATATCTTTATAACTATTATTTATATTTTCAACTTTTCCTACTTCTTCTATTAATCCGGTAAACATTTTTATTCCTCTATATTTTTGTAAATATAAAGATTTTTTAGAACCTTTTTAACATAATCTCTTGTTTCTGCATAAGGGAAAAACTCAACAAATTCTACCGGGTCTGTTATATTTTCCGAATTTAAAAATCTTTTAACATTACCTTCTCCGGCATTATAAGATGCTACTACATAAATTAGATTACCATCAAATAGATTTATCAGGTGGGATAGATACGCTCTGCCAAACTCAATACTAATTTCTGGTTCAAACATATATGTAATATCAAACTGCTTATATCCAAGTTTTTGAGCCATCCATTTTGCTGTTGATGGTATAAACTGCATAAGTCCTATAGCATTTGACCTTGATATTGCATAAGGATTAAAATAACTTTCTTGTCTCATTATAGAATAAATAAGATTCTCCATATCTTTATCTTTCACATTAAAAGGTTTTGGAAAACTTTCTATTTTATCTTTCGGTAATTGTCTAACTGCAACTTCAGGTGATACTGAATATAGATTTTTTAAATCTCCGGTTTTTTTAAGATAATATCTACTTTCAATATAAGCCCATTTATATAAATTTATATCTTTTAATTCTTTTATAAGTGATAAATTTTGATTTAGATAAATATTTTTAATTTTTGGCATTGTGTATGAAACTTTTTTAATGTTCTCAGGCTGTATCAAACTTTTTGCATATATATCATAAAAAGAAAGTTTAATTAAATCATTGCTAAAATCTATATCTTTTAAATAAGATATATTTTCAGTTCCTAATTTTTTAGAAACAAGATACAGCCAGTAGTAAGCTTTTGATTTGTCTTTTATTAAATCTATATTATCAAGTAGATAGCTTTTGGCTTCTTCGTATCTATCAGTTCTATAAAGATATAAAAAGTAATACCAAACAGCATCCGGATAATATTTAGAGCTTTTATCTATTTTTTGATAAAAATTTATAAATGTTTTCCAATCTTTCTTAAAAAATGCATTTTCAAGGTTATTAAAATAATCTTTTTCTATTTCTTCTTTTGTTGGTTTTATAATTTCAAGATATAATCTGTAATATTTATCTTCTTTGCTTACAAGAAGAATAATTGCCTTTTTATAATAAATTGAAGATTTATCTATCTTTTCAAATATCTTATTGTAATCTCCAACACCAAGTTTTATCTGGTAATAATATTTTGCATCTGTTTCCGGAAAAGTATTTAATACATATTTCGCTCTTTCCTTCATTCTTTTTTTTATAAGATTTTCTAATGCTTTTATTTTATCTTCTTCCGATAAATCCGGATATATATCCATATATGTTTGATAGCCATAATATCTATCATTTATATATTCTGTGGCAAGCTCTTTTTTTATATTAAAAGCATCATATCCATTTTTTTCATAAATCTGAGATTTTAAATAAAGATAAAAAGGAATATCATCATCAAATAATGCATCTTTATCTACTAAATCTATAAATTTCAAAGCCTCTTTATACTGATTGTTATAAAAATTTATTGATGCATATTTTAAAGCTATGTATGAAGATATAGCAAAATTTCTATTTTGCTTAATAATATCAAATATTTTTTCATTTGGTATATCTTTTAATGAGCTTTCTAAATAAAGTCTATATAAATAGAAAGGATTTCCTTCTTTTATATTTGAAAGATAGATATTGGCAGATTGAAGGTTATCTTCTTTGATGTTATCCCATGCTTTTTTTATAAAATCTCCTTCAGAAGCGAATATATTTGTTGTTATAAATATAGATAATATAATTTTTTTCATTTTATCATCTCTAAAAACTGTTTTTCATCAATTATTTTTATTGTTGGTATTTTTTTAGCCTTTTCAAGCTTTGAACCAGGTTCTTTTCCTACAACAAGATAATTTACCTTTTTGGATACGCTATCAAGAACAATTCCTCCAAGAGATTCTATTATTTCTTTAGCTTTTTCTCTACTGCAACAATCAAGGGCTCCTGTAAATACAAATACCAATCCTTTTAATTTTCCTTCTTTTTTCTCTTCTTGCTTACAGGTTTGAACTCCAAGCTCTTTTAGTTCTTCTATTAATTTTATATTATTTTCATTATGGAAAAATTGATAAATAGAGTTTGCAACCTTATCTCCTATATCTTGTAGTTTCATTAAATCTATAACTGTCCAATTTTTTAAATCTTCTAAACAATTTATATGGTTAGCAAGGGTTTTTGCAGTGGTTTCTCCCACATATCTTATTCCAAGTCCATAGATTAATCTATATAAAGGTCTTGTTTTAGATTCTTCTATTGCTTTTTTTAAATTTGAAACTGATTTTTCTCCAAATCCTTGCAGTAGTTTAATTTTATTAAAGTCCAGTCTATATATATCAGCAATTGATTTTAAAAGTCCAAGTTTATAAAATTTTTTTACGGTGGCTTCTCCGAGTCCTTTTATATCCATTGCATCTTTTGATGCAAAATGTATAATTCTCTCTACTACCTGTGCAGGACAGTTTATATTTATACATCTCCAAACAGCTTCTCCTACAGGTTTTACTAGCTTAGAACCACAGGATGGGCAGTATTCCGGAAATACTATTGGTTTTTCATTACCTGTTCTTGCTTCTTTTATAGGCATAACTATATAAGGTATAACATCACCGGCTCTTTCTACTAATACTAAATCTCCTATTCTTATATCTTTTTCTCTAATAAAATCTTCATTCATTAATGATGCAGAAGAAACAATAACTCCTCCTATTTCTACAGGCTCAAGTTTGGCAACGGGAGTGATTGCTCCGGTTCTTCCAACTTGAAATATAACATTAATCAATCTTGTTGTAGCTTGTTTTGCTTTAAATTTAAATGCAATAGCCCATCTTGGATGGTGAGATGTAAAGCCAAGTATATCATAAAGGTTTGTATCATTTACTTTTATTACCATACCATCTATTTCGTAAGGATAACTTTCTCTTTTTTTCTCCCATTCTTTACAATAATCAATTACTTCTTCTATTCCATTGCAAACTTTCATAACTTCATAAGGAGTTTTAAATCCAAGATTATGTAGCATCTGAATATATTCGGAATGTTTATTTAGTTTATTTCCTTCTATATAGCTAACCTGATAAACAAATGCTTCTAAATTTCTTTTTGCTACTTCTTTTGGGTCTTGTAATCTAATTGAACCGGCTGCCGCATTTCTTGGATTTGCAAATAAAGGCAGTCCTTCTTCTAATCTTTCTTCATTTATCTTTTTAAATATATCTTTTCTTATTAATACTTCTCCTCTTATTTCTATTTTTTTTATACCATATTTTGAAAATTTTGCAGATAATGGTATGGTCTTAATTGTTTTTAGATTATTTGTTATATCATCTCCAACAATACCATCTCCTCTTGTTGCTCCTCTTACAAATAAATCATTTTCGTATAAAAGAGATATTCCTGCTCCATCAAATTTTGGCTCTACGGCATACTCTATTTTATTTAGACCGGTAAGCTCTCTTACCCTTCTGTCAAAATCTCTTAAATCTGCTTCATTATATGAGTTATCAAGAGATAACATAGGGGCAAGATGTTTAACTTGAGGGAAAACTTTTGTTATTTCGGAAGGTATTCTTTGGGTTGGACTATCAGGTGTAATAAGCTCCGGATATTTAGTTTCTACATCTTTTAATAATTTAAATAATTTGTCATATTCATAATCAGATATTACCGGCTGTGCTAAAACATAATATCTATAATCATGAAATCTAATAACTTCTCTGAGTTCTTCTATCCTGTCTTTAACTTGGTCTATATCCTTAATTTTTAAAAATTCGTAAGTTTTTTCTATCAGTTTTTTTTCTTCTTCCGGAGTATACATTTTTTTACACCTCTTTTTTATATTTATTTTTCGGTAGTTTCTTTATATCTTTTATTTTAATCCGTTGTTATCTTTTATGCAACTTAAATATTAAAAATGGTATTTAGCACAATAGATGATAAAATATAGATACAGGTAAAAGAGAGATAAATATGGGCTACAAAAAGATAAGTATTGCGACTTCTATAATTTTTCATCTATTACATGCAATACCAATAGGACAGTTTATATTTAATAAATCTTATGATAAAATTTCTTAATGGAGAATTTAGAAAATAATTTAAAAATTTTAAAAGAGCTTGGATTTGAAGAAATATTTGTGAAAAACACAAAAGAAGAGCTATTAAAACAACTAAATGAAGAAATTCAAAAATGCACAAAATGTGATTTGCATTTAAGTAGAACCCAAGCAGTACTCGGTGAAGGAAATCCGGATGCAAAATTAATGTTTATAGGAGAAGCTCCGGGAGCAGATGAAGATAGGCTTGGAAGACCATTTGTAGGAAGAGCCGGTCAGCTTTTAACAAAAGCAATACAAAATGCCGGTCTAAAAAGAGAAGATGTTTATATAGCAAATATAAATAAATGTAGACCTCCAAACAACAGAACACCAACAATAGAAGAGCAGGAAGCATGTCTTCCATATCTATTAAGACAGATAGAGATTATAAATCCATCTGTATTATGTTTACTTGGTGCTACTGCATGTAGGGGAATATTAAAAAGAGAAGTGCAAATAACTAAAGAAAGAGGTAAAATATTAGAATGGCAAGGAAAAAAAGTTTTTTTAACATATCATCCTGCTTATGTACTTAGAAATCCAAAAGAAGAAGGAACATTTTTTGAAGATATTAAAAAAGTAGTAGAATTAGCAAGGAGTGATGGATGAATATAATTACAAAAGTTTTATGGGAAGGTTTTTCAATAGCATTATTATTGTATGGTTTATACCTTACTTACATTTTTATATGGTTTTCTATATATAGAATTTATAATACAGATTTATTAATAGCTAAATCTATTGGGGCGACTGTCTCTCTTATTATTTTAGCTTTAACATTCTTTAATTGGCTTAGAAAAAAGCATAAAGAGGTTCATCAAAAAGAAGGATAAAAATATGTTTATAGAGATAAATGAGAATTTATGGATATATACAAAGAATTTATCAGCAGTCCAGTTAGTAGAAGAAGATGGTAAATATATATGGTTATTTTTTACAAAATATGAACATCCTTTTAAATCTAAAACTTTTGATACAAAAGAAGAAGCAATCATCTGGTTTAGAAATATCAAGTATGATATAAATCTTAAAGAAAAATACTTGACAGAATAAAAGTTTTGGTATAATATATTTACTCGCATTTGGGCGGTTAGCTCAGCTGGCCAGAGCACCTCCCTTACAAGGAGGGGGTCAGAGGTTCGACTCCTCTACCGCCCACTATAAATAAAACGGAGCCGTAGTTCAGCTCGGCCCAGAACGCCTGCCTGTCACGCAGGAGGTCGCGGGTTCGAATCCCGTCGGCTCCGCTTTTAACAAAAAATAGCCTCGGGGAAATAAAAAATTTGAAAAAAAGAGAAAAAACAGATTATATAGTTCAGCATGTTGATATAGCTTTTGACATTTTGCTACTTCTTGCCAAAAAAGCCCCATTAAAATTAAAAGAAATAGAAGAAAAACTCAATGTATCTTCAAATCAAATAGAAAAAATCATAGAAATTTTAATAGAAAGAGGATATGTAGATTTTAACAAAAGGAAAAAAGTTTATTATCTTGGTATAAAAAATTTTGAAATCGGTCATTCTTATCTATCACATACAGAAATAAGAGATATAGCGAAACCTTATTTGCAAAAACTAAGTGAAACAGTAAATGAAAATATTTATTTAGCAATTCGTTCAGGTTTTGAAATAGTATATATAGATGCTTATGAAGTAAATAGAACTGTAGTTGTTAAATCACGGGTTGGAAGATTGCTTCCTATGTATGCTTCTGCTTCAGGAAAAGTTCATCTTGCAGATATGGAACCGGAAGAATTGGAAGAATTTTTTAAAGAAGTTAAATTTGTTCCATATACAGAAAACACAATAACAGATAAAGAAAAATTAATTAAGCAGTTGCAAGAAGTGAAAAAAAATGGCTTTGCAATAGATGATGAAGAATGGGAAAAAGAAGTAAGATGTTTATCTGTACCAGTTAGAAATTATACCGGTAGAGTTATAGCAGCAGTAACTTTATCTTTTCCGGCTTATAGAATATCTTTTGATAAATTACTTACAGAAATAAAAGATTTATTTATAGATACAGCAAATCAATTATCGGAAAAGCTTGGATACTCAAAAGAATTATTCTTAGAGTAAAAGATATGGAAAATCTTATAAATTATCTTGTTGATTTAGTCAAAATACCTTCTGTTATAGGAAATGAAAAAGAGATTGCAGATTATGTAGAAAATTTTTTAAAAAAATTTGAAGGAAATATTGTAAGATATAATAATTCTATCATATTTTTTAAAGATTTAGATAAATCAAAAAAAACAATAACATTGTTGGGACATCTTGATACTGTTCCGGGAATAAATGATTTTACAGGTCAAATTATAGATGGAAAGATATATGGCCTTGGTGCCAGTGATATGAAATCCGGTTTAGCAGTAATGATGTCCCTGATAGAAAACTTAAAAAATACAAAATATAACCTAATTTATGTATTTTATGAAAAAGAAGAAGGTCCTTATGTTGAGAATGGTTTAGAACCTCTTCTTCAAAATTATGATATTATACAAAAATCTGATTTAGCAATAGCCCTTGAACCAACTAATAATAAAATACAGGTTGGATGTCTTGGAACAATGCATGCATGGGTAATTTTTGAAGGAAAAAGAGCCCATTCTGCAAGACCTTGGGAAGGAGAAAATGCTATTCATAAATCATATAAATTTTTAGAAAGATTGGCAAATTTTGGATATAGAAAAGTTGAATTTTATGGACTTAGCTATTATGAAGTTATGAATGCAACAATGGTGAATTATTCCGGTGGAAGAAATATAATCCCTGATAAATTTGAGATAAATGTAAATTATAGGTTCGCTCCCGGAAAAAGTATAGAGCAAGCAAAAAAAGAGCTTTTGGATATAGTAAATAATGAAGCAAAAGTAGAATTTACAGATATATCTCCTTCCGGAAAAGTTCCTCTTGATAATCAGATATTAAAAGATTTTATATCAAAATATAATCTTCCAATTGAAGCAAAGCAAGCATGGACAGATGTAGGAAGATTGTCCCAATATAATATAGATGCAATAAATTTTGGACCGGGAGATACAGCACAAGCCCATCAAAAAAATGAGTATGTCTCAATAGATTCAGTTAAAAGAAATTACGAAATACTCAGTAATTTTTTATCTGATTAAAACCTTCATAACTATAATGAAGCAAGGATATAATTATAAAGCTTGTAGTTAAATATAAAAATATCTGATAAATAAAATAAAGCTCTTTTATCTGAGGAAAAATATTAATTGTTAAAACAATTAAAACGATGAATATCTGTAAAAATGTTGTTGCTTTTCCAAAAATAGATGGTTTTATTTGTAGGCTTCCTCTTATTAGATAAATTAAAAAACTTCCGGCTAAAATATAGATATCTCTACTTATTACTAATACAACAAACCAAAAAGGAAATTTAAGAATAAAATTTGAGTTATATATGAATATAAAAGCAGATATTATTAAAGTTTTATCTGCAATAGGGTCTATAATTTTTCCAAAGTAACTAACTTCATTTCTTTTCCTTGCAATATAACCATCTAAGGCATCTGTTAATCCGGCTACCAAAAAGGTAATTAAGGCATATAAAGGTTCATTATATCCTATGAATATAATAAAAACCGGTACAAGAAAAATTCTGAGTAATGTTAGTTTATTTGCAAGTCCCATTATTTTGAATTTTCCAAAATTTTTTTAATTATTTTAGATGTTGATATATCGTATATAAAATCAATTGTTAATACCTGACCGCCATATGATTTTACAAAATCAGCCCCAACTATATTCTCAATTTTCCAATCTCCACCTTTTACAAGAATATCCGGTTTTATAGCTTTTATAAGATTTTCCGGAGTATCTTCTTCAAAAATAACCACAAGGTCAACTGCCTTTAATCCTTCTAAAACTTTTTTTCTGTATTCCTGAGGATTTATAGGTCTTGTATTTCCTTTTAATCTTTTTACAGAGTTATCAGAATTAAGACCAACTACCAAAAAATCTCCGAGTTTTTTTGCCTTTTCTAAATAATCAACATGTCCTGCATGGATTATATCAAAACAGCCATTTGTAAAAACAATTTTCTTCCCTTTTTTTCTTTCTTCTTCAATAATTTTTACAAAATCTTCCATCTAATTTTCCTCAAAAGGAATAATAACTATATAAGATAATACAAAAATAGGAAAAGCAACAAAAAAATAAAAATAGTTTTGATTAATTAAAGATATGATAAAACCAACAATTGCCGGTATATACCCGATTAAACAGAGTTTAATAAATGAGATTTTTTTTCTATAAAATAAAAGCAATGGCAAAATAAATGAAGTAAGGGATATTATAAATATATAGCTATTTTCTAAATTTAAATTTGAGCTTTTTCTAAAAAGTAAAATCAAAATTGCAATAATTATAAAAACAGAAAAAAGAAATCCAAAATATATTTGCCTTTTATCCATTTTTTTCTAATTTATTTTTTAATTTTTCAAACTCATTTTCAACTCTTTTAAAATCTTCCAAAATTTTCCTTGCTTCTTTTGTTAATTTAGAACCACCACCTTTTGCTCCTCCTCTTTGTGTCTCTAATAGTTTTACACCTAATCTTTTTTCCATTGCATTAATATATTCCCAAGCTTTTTTATATGTTATCCCAAGTTCTTCAGCTGCTTTTTTTATAGAGCCAACCTCATCTATCTTTCTCAAAAGCTCTTCTCTACCATGACCCATTACTATCTCTCCATCTTTTTCAAACCATATCTTGTATTTTATTTTGTAATTCATCACATACCTCCAAAAAACCAAGATCTTATATATTCTCCAAAAAAGATATATATTATTGAAGCAATTGCAAGAAAAGGACCAAAAGGTAAAACAGTTTTAGTTAAATCTTTTTCTCCTTGAATTTTTAAAAGCAAAATCCCGATTATAGCACCAAGTAAAGAACCTATAAATATAACAAATAAACTTCCAAAATATCCGGTAAATGTGCCTACAAAAGCAAGCATCTTAACATCTCCCATTCCAAGCCCTTCTATCCCTCTAACCTTAAGATAAAGAAAATAAATAGCAAGTAAAAATAATGAACCTACCAATCCACCGATTAAAGCATCTAAAACTGTAAAATCCTGTCTTAAATATGCAAATATAAATCCCATTAATATACCGGCAAAATTAATTTTATCCGGAATAATAAAATGTTTTAAATCAATAAATGCTATAGCTATCATAGATGCTATAAAATAAGCATAAAATACAAAATCTATTGTTAATCCCCATTTTGCAAATGCAAAAACAAAAAGAATACCGGTAAGTAGTTCAACTAAAGGATAGATTATTTTAATCTCTACTCCACAATTCCTACATCTTCCCTTTAATATTAAATAAGAGATAATCGGTATATTATCATACCATTTTAATCTATATCCACAATTTGGACAGGAAGATGGTGGGTATATGATGGATTTTTCCATAGGCATTCTATATATCACCACATTTAAAAAACTTCCTACAGATAAACCAAGAATAAAAGCCCCCAAATATTCTAAAATCACTTTGTTTCTTCTCCTTTCCTTTGAAGATACTCCATATACACAACTAAAAGTCTAATAATAGCAAGACCAAATGCTATTACTATATAATAATAATTTTCTTTTATATCTCCACCTTCTGCTGTTGTAAGTAAAATTGCTCTTATAGCCCCTGATATACCTATATCTATCCATATTGTTATTGAGATAGGATTTCCTTTTAAGAGTTCTATCTGTGCTTTTAAAAGACCTGATAATGGCCAAAGTAAAATAGCAATACCGAGCAATCTAAAAGCAGCAGAAGAAATATTTCCTTTAAAAGAGAATAAAGATTTTATAAATCCTATAACATCATGAATAAACCAAACAAATATACCAATAGATATTACAACCAATACAACAGCAAGAAATAGATGGGTTAAAGTATAAAATCCTTCAAAAAAAGAAAGAAGATTATTATTTAAATTTTCAATAAATCTGCTAAATTTTGCTTTAATTTTGGTTGTTATTTTCATTGCTAAATTCTTTTTCTACTTGATTTTTTAAATCTTTACATTTTTTTATTAAAAAAATTGTTTGAAATACTGTAAATCCGGCTAAAACAGAAAGTATACCATTTAATCCGGCTATAAAATAACCAATAAAAGAAGCTATTATAGGAATAGGAACTCTAAGTATCATGCTAAGAAATACCTTAGATTTGTCTGTTCCAAATGTATGTATAGATTTCCACATATGACTAAAATATAATATTCCGGCTATAAAACCGACAAAAAATAAAGGAGTATAAAGTAAAATCTCCATAAAAATCCTCTTTTTTGAAAGATATTATATCAAAAATCCTCTCCGAAAGGAGAGGATAGTAAAAAAGATTAATATAATCTGAAATGTCTATTTAAGAATTTTTTCCAAGTTTCAGGGAGTTTATCAATCTCTTCTTGGGCTATTTTTCTTACTTTTTCTTCTATGCCTTTTATATCTTTTGATGTTCTTAATTTAACATCACATACTTGTGGCTCTGTAATTGGTTTACCTATTTGGCTAACAAGATAACAATATACTTCTTCCACTTCTTCTATTTCTGCTACTATTCTTTCTGCCATATCCATTGCAGCCGTATTATAAATTTTTCCTATGTGGCTAACAGGGTTTTTGCCCGCTGCAGCTTCCAAACTCATAGGTCTATAAGGTGTGATTAAACCATTAACCCTATTTCCTCTTCCAACCTGTCCATCATCTCCTGCTTCTGCAGATGTTCCGGTTACTGTTATATATACAGATTGATTATCTATATCGTCAGCAGTATTTATAAATATATCCACAGTTTTTGTTGTTAATTTTTTTGCTATTGAGTATGCATAATTTGTAACAATCTCTTTTTTCTCTACATAATCCTTTATATCATTTATATATTTATCAACAAAAGCCATAGCTATTGTTATTCTTATATTATCATTGTTTCTAACACCCATTATTTTTATATCTTCTCCTACATATGGATGTTCCTTTTTAAATTCTTTACTGTTTAAAGCTCTTTCAAGTTCATAAACAATTGTTTCTATATCTGAAAATGGAGCAAATCCAACACCAAAAGATGTATCATTAGCCAAAGGAATTTCTCCTTTAAGCTGGAATCTTTCAAATAATTCTACTAAATCTTTACTTCCTGGTTTTAACTTAGGATGGATAATAACATGATTTGCTATATCTAAATTTGGAATATTTTCCTTTAACCATTTATGGGCTGTTTCTATTGCAAGCTCTTTTACCGGTAATTTTTTATTTCCTTTTTCATCTATTGCTCTTCCTGTTAAATATATCTCTATAGGCTCTATAATTTTACCACCTTTGAATTGTGGGTCAGCAATACCACCTATAAGTAAGGCTTTATCTACATTGTGGTGCATAATAGCTCCAAATTCTTCTCTGTAAAGATTTGATAAAGCTATGGACAGCTCTTCAGCTAATGCATCACATATTGTATCCGGATGTCCTGTCCCTTTTCTTTCAACAATCTCAACCGGTTGTTCTGAAACTTTTTGAAAATCAAGGGTAGTGATAGCGATATTTGCCAATTTTATACCTCCTATATAAAAATTTGAAATAATTAGAATATCATAAATTTGAGCTTTTTGCTTTACATATTTATTATTTGGAATACTATAGGAATTTCAACGGTTATTTTTTTAGGAGGTTTTTTGTATGGTGATAATTTCTTCAAAATTTCTATTGCTCCTTTATCCAATACATTATAACCGCTTCCTTCTACTATCTTTATAGAGTTTTCATCAATAGTTCCATCTTCATTAATTGTTACTCTAACGACCACTTCTCCTTCTATTTTTAATCTTTTAGCGAGAGGTGGATATAAATCTCTTTCCCTTGCAACCTCATTTAAATATCTTATTAACTCTTTAAGATATCCATCTATATCTTCCTCTTTTTTTGGTAATGTTTCAAACTTATCTGTTTTTCCTTTTGTTATATCTATAGGTTGTTGTGGCTGTTGTTGAGTAGGTTTTGTTTCCTGTTTTGGTGATACTATTTTTTCTTCTTTTTTCGTTTCTTGATTGGTAGTTATTGATTGTTCCGGCTCTATTTGAGGTTTGGATTGTTCTGGTTTAGGCTTTTGTTCTTCTTCCGGTTTTGTTTGTTTATTAGTAGTTATTGATTGTTCCAGTTTTATTTGAGGTTTAGGCTGTTCTGGTTTAGGTTTTTGTTCTTCTTCCGGTTTTGTTTCTTGCTTAATCTCCGGTTTTTTTTCAGGCTTTGGTTCTTCAGGTGGTTTTGGCTTTTTGATTTCTTCCTGTGGTAGTGATGGAATTGGTTTTTCTATCTTAGGAAGCCTTGGTTTTTCAGATTTTAAAGCTTCTTCTATTGATACTGTTATAACCTTTTCTTCTTGTGGTTTCTCAGGTTTTACCGATAAAAAATAAAGAGAAACAAAAAGCAAGATATGAATAAATATTGATATTGCAAAACTTATCCCAAACAGATTTTTTGTGATAAAATCCTTCATTTATTACTCTTTTTTTGTTTCAATAACATACTTTTCTATTCCTGCAGACCTACAAATATCAATTACTGTAACAACATTTTGAAATGGTGTTTCTTTTTCTGACCTTAATGCTACAACTTTATTTTCGCTTTTTATTTTTTCCAGCTCTTGCTTTAACTCTTCAGGAGATACTTTTTTATCTGCAATATATATAGAGCCATCTTTCTTTATGGATATTTCTATTCTTTCTATATTTTTTCCTGCTTCTCCGGTTTTTGCTTTTGGTAAATCAAGAGGAATTTTCCCTTCTACCATAAAGGTAGCAGTTGCCATAAATATAATAAGCACAACTAATATAATATCAACAAAAGGTGTCATATTTATTTCGGAAATTTCTTTTTCTTCATCATTTATTTTCATTTGTTTTCTCCTTCATAGCAGAGTAAATCATTAAAATTTTCCTGCTTTTTCTTACAAAATAGTTATAGGCAATAACAGATGGAATAGCTACAAACAGACCCATAGCAGTTGCTACAAGAGCTTCAGATATTCCTGCCATAACAACACGGACGCCAAACTCAGAAGAATGCCCTAAATCATGAAAAGCTTTTATAATACCTAAAACCGTTCCAAATAAACCTATGAAAGGAGCATTATTACCAAATGTTGCTAAAATACCAAGCCGCTTTTCCAAATCAAGCCTTAAAGATATCTCATCTTTATATTCTGATAAATGTTTTTCTATATCTTTATAAGAGATAAATCTTTCAACAATTACTGCTACGGTAATAATACTCATCAAAAGTAAAATATACAAAACAGGGTCGCCACCTATAAGGGCAATGTTTAAAATAATCTGTGTTATACTCATAAATCCACCTCTAAATTTAATTTATTGTATAATTTTATAATAATATCTGATTAATTTCAAAGAGGTTTTAGATGAAGAAAATTTTTATTTTTTTATTCTTAGTTAGTTTTGCTTTTGCCAATGAGTTAGTTGTAGGTAAAAATAACAATTCCACATACATACAGCAAACAGAATTTTTGGTAGCTCAAGGTGAAAGTGTTGTAGGCCCTGTTTCATTATTACCTAATGCAAAAACAGATGCTTTAATGATAAAAAGTAATGATGTAAAAATCTTAGGATATATATCATCCATTACAAAACAATCAACCATAGAAAATTTAGTAGGAAAAACTGTATCAATAGAAGGTGATGGAAGATTAATAAGAGGAACGGTAGTATCTATAAAAGATGGCTTTATTACAATAGATACAAAATCAGGTATAGTAGTAACAACCCTTCCTACATTCCCAAGTAGAATATCATCTTCATTAAGATGGCAAGAAATAACATCACCTTATTTAACTATAAAATTAAACTCTGATAAACCTAAAACTGCAACAATATTTATTAAATATCCGGTATCGGATATAAGTTGGGATGTTTCTTATATATATGATATGGACAATAAAAAATTAACCGGATTTTATATAATAAAGAACGATACACCAATAACTTTAAAAGATATAACTTTATCTATATTAGATGAAAGTAGATATATTCAGCTTTATACAAAAACATATTTAGAACCATTTGCCCAAAAACATATAAAATTTGCAGAAATTAATAATACAGAGATAGGAAAAAAGATAAACACTAACATATATCTTCCAAATGGTAAAGTTGCAGTTTATAAAAATGGTATATTTACCGGATATAAAAATCTACATGATAAAATAATTAAATAATGCCAACATTATATATCGTTGCTACACCAATTGGAAATCTTAAAGATATTAGTTATAGAGCAGTAGAAGTTTTAAACTCTGTAAATTATATAGCATGCGAAGATACAAGAGTTGCAAAAAAACTCTTATCTGCTTATGGTATAACAAATAAAAAATTAATATCATATTATGATGTGGTTGAAGAAGAAAAAGCAGAAAAAATAATAAAGATATTACAAAATGAAGATGTAGCATTAATATCAGATGCAGGCACACCTTGTATTTCAGACCCCGGATATAAAGTTGTAAAAAAAGCAAGAGAAAATAATATTAAAGTAGTTGCTATTCCCGGAGCATTTGCCGGGGCAGTAGCATTATCAGCATCAGGACTTCCTTCTGATAAATTTTTATTCGTAGGATTTTTAAATCCAAAAAAAATAAAAGAAGAGCTTAAAAAATATAAAGAAATAGGCTATACATTTATTGTATATGAAAGCCCAAAAAGAATAATGAAGACATTATATATATATAATCAAATTATGCCAAATAGCGATATGGTAGTGGCAAAAGAACTTACGAAAATTCATGAAGAATATATTTACGGAAAACCGAAAGATATTATAGATTTTTTTGAAAAAAATAAAGAAAAATTAAAAGGTGAGTTTGTTATATTAGCTTATCCGGAAAAAGAAGAAAATATTGATATAAAAGCAGTAGAAAATTATATTAAAAAAAATTTAAAAAATAAAACAAAAAAGGATTTAGTAAAAGAGATTATTGAAAAGTTTGGTATAAAAAGGAATTTTGCTTATGATTTGGTAAATAAAATTGTGGAGTAAAAAGATGTTTATAATTAATCCGGATATAAAAAATTATATAAAAGATTTATCAAGAAAAATAAAAATAGAAGATGAAGAAATAATATCACAGCTTGAAAGATATGCAGATGAAACGGATTTTCCAATAATCAATAGAGAAGTAGGGTTATTAATCCATCTTATAACAAAATTAAAAAAGCCAAAGCTTGTAGTGGAGCTTGGCTCCGGATTTGGATATTCTGCATACTGGTTTGCAAAAGCAATGGAAGATGGAAAAGTCGTGCTTATAGATTATCAAGAAAAAAATATAGAAAAAGCAAAAGAATTATTTGAAAAAACAAACCTAACAGATAAAGCTATATTTGAAGTAGGTGATGCAGTAGAAATAGCTAAAAAATACCAAAATATAGATATTCTTTTTTTAGATTTGGAAAAATCAAGATACTTAGAAGCTATAAAACAACTTGAAAATAATCTAAACCAAAATGCTTTAATAATAGCAGATAATACCTTATGGTATGGAAATGTGGTAAATCCACAAGATAATAAATCAAAGATAGTGGCACAATTTAATCAGTATATGTTTGAAAATTATCTTTCTGTCTTAATACCTATAAGAGATGGCGTTTTAATAGCCTATAAGGATTGATTATCAGCAGCTATTGTTCCAAATGGGACAGATTTTATATATTATCTGAACTATTTTCACTATTATTGAAAATTTTATCTATTGGCATAAATTTTGCATATTAATTAAGTTGATAAAGGTTCATACTGCTACCTACCCTACCTCCTCCTCCATATTTGTGGTGAGGCCGAAATTAGCCTCACCACCTTTTTAAATTAAATCTTCCGATATATAATATTTCTAAAAATAAATAATGGTGGATAAATTGCTTGATTTGTCTGTTGTTATTGTTACATTAAATGAGGAAAAAAATATAAGTAGGGCTATAAATAGTATAAAAGATATAGCTAATGAAATTTTAGTTATAGATTCCGGTTCCACTGATAAAACTATTGAGATTGCGGAAAAGTTAGGTGCAAAAGTCATTTTTAACCAATGGGAAGGTTATCCTTTACAAGTGCAATTTGGTATAGATAATACAAGTAATAAATATGTTTTAGTTTTGGATGCTGATGAGGAAATTTCTGTAGAATTAAAACAAAGCATAATAAATGTATTTGAGCAAAATTTATTTTCAAAATATGATTGTTTTGCTGTAAATAGGAAAACATTTTATGTAAATAAATTTTTAGAGCATATCTGGCAACCGGAATACAGAATAAGATTATTTAATAAAGAAAAAGTGAGGTATGAAGGATTTTTACATGAAAAAGTTATTTGTGATGGCAAAAAATCTAAATTAAATGGATATTTGTATCATTATACATATAAAGATATTTTTCAGCATTATACTAAATCTTTGAAATATGCAAAAATTTCTGCAGAAGAACTATATAAAAGAGGAAAAAAATTTAAATATCATAATCTTATTATTAATCCATTATGGGCATTTTTCAGACAATATTTTTTGAAACTTGGATTTTTAGATGGTATAAGGGGTTTGTCTGTTTCTATGAGTTATCTTTTTTCTACATTTTTAAAATATCTTTTTTTATGGGAATTGGAGCAAAAGGAGAAAGATAAAAATGCCGGAAGTTAGTGTTATTATACCGGTTTATAACGGTGAAAAATATATAAAAAATTCTATAAATTCAGTTTTAAACCAAACATTTAAAGATTTTGAAATAATTATAGTTAATGATGCTTCTACCGATAATACTGAAAAGGTTATTTTTGAAAATTTTAATGAGCTAATAAATTCCGGAGAAATTAGATATTTTAAGAATGAAAAAAATAAAGAAAGAGTTTATTCAAGGAATTTAGGTTTAAAAGAAGCCAAAGGAAGTTATATATTTTATTTAGATTATGATGATATTTGGGTAAAAGATTATATTGAAAAAACAATTAAAATTTTTGATAAATATGATGTGATATATTCATATCCACGCAGTTTTATAGATGAAAATGGTAATATGATTAGATTTTCAACAAAAAAAATTTCATCTCTTGAAAAAGTTATATTTTCCGGAAATATAGGATACCCTTCTGCAACAGCTATAAAAAAAGAAACTAATCTTTTATATAAAAATGATTTTTTGATGAGAGAAGATTGGGAAATATTTATAAGAGCTTATCTAAATGGGTTAAAGATAGCTTTAATAGATAATAATTCTGTTTATATACGGGAACATCAAAACAGAACAAGTAAAAATAATCCAAATTTTTATAAGGCGACTTTAAAAATCTATTATGAATATAAAAATAAAATACGAGAAGAATACAGGCATTATTTTTATTTTCATATTTCAGAAATAGCTTTTAAATTTGGAGATTTTAAAACCGGTTATAATATGCTTATAAAAGCAATAAAACAAAATCCGGCAATCTTATTAGATAAAAGAAATCTATTAACTTTTTTAAAAAGAGGATTTAGAATAGACAGATTTTTTATATCAAAATAGTGGCTAATTTTTTGAGATTTTCTATTTTGTCTCTTAATTCTGCCGCTTTTTCAAATTCCCAATTTTTTGCATGTTCCCACATCTGTTTTTCAAGTTTTTCTATCTGTTTTGTTAAATCTTCCGGAGTTTTTATATCTTCCGGTATCTGCTGATAAAGCTCATACAGATTCATCTCTTCTAAGGAGATAAGCTCTTTTATCTCTTTTGATACTGTTTTTGGAGTTATGCCGTGTTTTTTATTATATTCTTCCTGAATTTTTCTTCTTCTGTTTGTTTCATCTATTGCTTCTTGCATTGATGGTGTTATTGTATCTGCATAAAGTATTGCTTTTCCGTTTTCATTTCTTGCTGCTCTTCCTATTATCTGGATTAATGCAGTGGTTGACCTTAAAAATCCTTGTTTATCTGCATCTAATACTGCTACAAGTGAAACTTCCGGCATATCTATACCTTCTCTTAATAAATTAACTCCTACAATTACATCATATTTTCCTTCTCTTAACTCTTTTATTATTTTTGTTCTTTCTATGGTGTCTATTTCAGAATGAAGATAAACTGCTTTTATATCTCTTTCTTGTAGATATTCTGATAGATGTTCTGCCATTTTTTTTGTTAATGTTATTACTATTGCTCTTTCATTTCTTTCTTTTACTTTCCAGATTTCAGAAATTAAATCATCTATCTGTCCTTCTGTTTTTTTAACTTCTATGATAGGGTCTAATAATCCGGTTGGTCTGATTATCTGTTCTACAATTACACCTTTTGACCTTTCTATTTCCCATTTTGCTGGGGTTGCTGATACATATATTGCTTTTTGTATTTTTTGTAAAAATTCTTCAAATTTGAGAGGTCTATTGTCATATGCTGATTTTAATCTCCATCCGTAATTTACAAGATTTTCTTTTCTTGCCCTATCTCCGTTATACATTGCTCTTATTTGAGGAATTGTTACATGGGATTCATCTATAATAAGGAGAAAATCTTCAGGGAAATAATCTATCAATGTATATGGTGGCTCTCCCGGTTTTCTTCCATCAAAATATCTTGAGTAATTTTCAATACCTTTACATGTGCCTATTTCAAGCATCATCTCAATATCATAATTTGTTCTTTGGAGTAATCTGTTTGCTTCAAGCTCTCTACCGGCTTTTCTAAATTCCTCTACTTCTTTTTCTAAATCTTCTTTTATCTGTTTAATGGCTTCAAGCATATCAGGTCTTGGTATAACATAATGGCTTGCAGGAAATATTACGGTTCTTTTTAAATCTTTTTTTATATCTCTGTTGAAAATATCTATCTCTGTTATTTTTTCTATTTCATCTCCGAAAAATTCTATTCTTATTATTATATCTTCTGTATAAGCCGGTAAAATTTCTACTGTATCTCCTTTTACTCTAAATGTTCCCCTTTTAAAAGAAAAATCATCTCTTTGATATTGAAGTTCAACTAATTTTCTTAAAAATTGGTCTCTATCTATTATCATTCCTGTATGTATCTGTAATCTCAATTTTTCATAAAATTCCGGTGTTCCAAGTCCGTATATACAGGATACGGAAGCAACAACTATTGTATCTTCCCTTTCTATTAAACTTTTTGTAGCAGAATGTCGTAATTTATCTATATAATCATTTATTGAGCTGTCTTTTTCTATATACAAATCTTTATGTGGAAGATAACTTTCAGGCTGGTAATAATCATAATAGGATACAAAATATTCTACTGCATTTTCCGGAAATAACTCTTTAATCTCTCTGTATAACTGGGCAGCTAATGTTTTATTGTGAGACAAAATAAGCGTAGGTCTTCCGTATTTTTCTATTAAATTGCATATCGTAAAAGTTTTTCCTGTTCCAGTTCCTCCAAGTAATACCTGCTCATTGATGCCTTTTTTTAGATTTTCATAAAGCTGTTTTATGGCTTTTGGCTGGTCTCCTGCCGGTTTAAATTTAGATACAATTTTAAATAGATTGTTTCCCATTTTTGCTCCTATTTTTAATCATAAATATATAATATTTGCAAAATTTCATCTTATTCAAGATTGAGCTAATGTTATAATTTTTTTATAAATTTTTGAGGTGATAAATATGAGCATAAAAGTTAGGTCTTTTGGTGGCGTGGAAGGTGTTACCGGCTCAGCTCATCTTTTAACTATTGATAATATCAATATACTGATAGATTGTGGAATGTTTCAAGGATTAGAAGAAGATGAAAATTATCAACCTTTTGGATTTATTCCGGCTTCGGTAGATTATCTTATTCTAACCCATTCTCATATAGACCATATAGGAAGAATTCCTTTACTTGTAAAACAAGGATTTAAAGGAAAGATAATAACAACTAAACCAACTTACCATTTAAGCAGAATTATGCTTTTAGATGCTGCAAATGTAATGGCAGAAGAGTATAAAGTCCAGTATAAAAAAGCATTAAGAAGAGGAAAACCGGAAGAAGCTAAAAAACCATTATATGATGAAGATGATGTCTTTTTAGCTATGGAATTTTTTAAAATATTGCTTGAATACGAAGAGCCTTACTATATCACAGACAATATAAGAATAACATTTAAAGATGCAGCACATATTCTTGGCTCTGCTTTTGTAGAAATAAAAATAAAAGATAAAATAATAGTTTTTTCCGGAGATTTAGGGACAAAAGAAAAATTATTGCTAAATTCTATAACTTATCAAGATAAAGCAGATGTTGTATTTATAGAATCAACTTATGGAAATAGAAAGCATAAATCACTCCAAGAAAGTATTGAAGAATTTAAAAATGCTATTATAGAAAGTTTTAAAGATGGAGGAAATATAGTTATACCTACATTTGCTTTGGAAAGGGCTCAGGAAATTTTATATTTACTTAAAATGATGTATGAAAAAGGAGAGTTGCCACCTTGTAAAGTTTTTTTAGATAGTCCGCTGGCAATAGCAGCAACAAAGATATTTTTAACATTTAAAAAGTATCTTAAAAAAGAATTGCAAAACAAAGAAGATTTATTTAATTTTCCTTATTTGCATTTTACCCAGTCGGTAGAAGAATCAAGAAAAATAAATGATATAGAAAGTGGAGCCATAATATTAGCCGGAAGTGGTATGTGTAATGGAGGAAGAGTAAAGCACCATCTTAAACATAATCTTTGGAGGAAAGAATCTTCTGTTATATTTGTTGGTTATCAAGCAAAAGGAACTCTTGGCAGACAAATAGTTGATGGTGCGAAATATGTTAAAATTTATGGAGAGGAGATAGCCGTAAATGCAAAAATTTATACAATAAATGGTTTTTCATCTCATGCAGACCAACCTACATTGTTAGAATGGTTATCTAATATAAAAGGATTGGAAGCAGTAAATATTATTCATGGTGAAAAAGAAGTTATGGAAGCATTTAAAGAAAAAATAAAAGAGGAGTTAAAACTTAATCCTCATATTGTATTAAAAAAAGAAACTGTATATATTATTTAAATTAAATTTTGGAGGTAAATTTATGGATATTTTAGAAAAGCTTCTTGAAAATGACAAGCTCATAATAGGTGGTAAAGAGTTTAAATCAAGATTAATCGTTGGTTCTGGAAAGTATAAGGATTTTCAACAAACAAAAGAGGCTACCGAAGCTTCCGGTGCAGAAATGATTACAGTAGCCGTAAGAAGAGTAAATATAACAGATAAATCAAAAGAAAATCTACTTGATTATATAGATACAAAGAAAATAATGATACTTCCTAATACTGCCGGATGTTATACTGCAGAAGAAGCTGTTTTAACGGCAAAACTTGCAAGAGAAGCTCTTGGACACGGATTTGTAAAACTTGAAGTTATAGGAGACCAAAAAACATTATATCCGGATATGATAGAAACATTAAAAGCAGCAGAAATCCTTGTAAAAGAAGGATTTACAGTTTTACCTTATATTACAGATGACCCTGTTATGGCTAAAAGGTTTGAAGAAATAGGTTGTGCCGCTGTTATGCCACTTGCCGCACCAATAGGCTCAGGGCTTGGTTTACAAAATCCTTACAACATTTTATTTATAAAAGAAGCAGTAAAAATACCAGTTATTGTAGATGCCGGAATAGGAACAGCATCAGATGCAGCAATAGTTATGGAGCTTGGAGTAGATGGAGTTCTTATGAATACAGCAATAGCTCAGGCAAAAGACCCGATAAAAATGGCAGTAGCAATGAAACATGCAGTTATAGCCGGAAGACTTGCATATCTTGCAGGTAGAATACCTAAGAAGATGTATGCATCTGCATCTTCACCTATGGAAGGCATAATAGGTAGATGAAAAGCTGTATTATAATACCTGCCCGCAAAAACTCCACCAGATTAAAAGATAAATTACTATTAAAAGTAAAAGATAAACCTATTATTGCTTGGACGGTAGAAAACTGCCTTAAAGTAAAAAATATAGATAAAGTTATAGTAGCAACAGATAGCCAAGAAATTAAAGAAGCCTTAAAAGATTATCCAATAGATATATATATGACACCGTCAGAGCTAAAAAGTGGAACAGATAGGGTAGCTTATGTAGCAAAAGATTTAGATTATGATTTTATAATAAATGTTCAGGGAGATGAGCCATCTATATCACCGGAAGATATACAAAAACTATCAGCAGAAGAAGCAGATATAATAACCCTTGCATATCCTATTAAAAATGAAGATGATTATATAAATCCAAATGTTGTAAAAGTTGTTTTAGACAAAAACAATAATGCTTTATACTTTTCAAGGGCAATGATACCATTTTACAGAGATATAGATTTTAAAGAAATGATTAATAAATATCAAAATCCGGTTTTAAAACATATTGGTATATATGGATATAAAAAAAACATTCTTCTTGATTTTGCTTTCAAACTATCCAATCCTTTTATAGAAGAGCTTGAAAAACTTGAACAACTTAGAGCTTTATATCACGGCTATAAAATAAAAGTTTTACTTGCTTCAAAAGATACAATCGGAATAGATACAAAAGAAGATTATGAGAGATTTTGTGAGGAAAACGAATGATAAAGGTTTTATCCGTTGTTGATGGATTTGGCTGGGGTGGAACAAAAGAGCAGGTTTATCTTCTTGCAAGGGAGTTATCAAAAAGAGAAGATATAGATATTCATATGGCTATCTCTTTTCAATATCAAGAAATGGTAGATAGATTGAAAGATTATAATGTAAAATTTCATTTTTTTGAAAACCATAAAAAACCAAACAGATTAAATCCAATGAATTATTACAGACTTTGGAAAATAATAAAAGAAGGGGATTTTGATATAGTTTTGGCAAATTCTCCACATACCCTTGATTTTGTAAGAGTAGTTTATCTATTCTTGAAGAAAAAACCAAAACTTATAACAGTTAAAAGGTCTGCTTCTATTCCTTCATATTTATCAAAAAATTTAAAATATAAAATCTCAGATAAAATAGTTTGTGTATCAAAAGAAATAAGAAATATTTTGGAAGAAAACAACTTTTTTCCGGAAAAATTAATTACCATAGAAAGTGGAATAGATTTTTCAAGATTTAAACCTGAAAATAAAAAAGAAAGAAAATTAGAATTTGGCATTCCTTTAAATTCGGTATTATTTATAAATGTGGCTAATTGGAATCCTCAGGTAAAAGGACAGGATAAACTTATAGAAACATTTGCTAAAGTTGATTGTAAAAATTGCTATTTAATGCTTGTAGGACTTGATACAGATAAATATGCACCGGAAATAGCTAAAAAATTTAATGTTGAAAATAGAGTAATAGCCCTTGGTTTTAGAAAAGATGTTCCACAGCTTCTTAATATGGCTGATTTTTTTGTTTTTTCTTCTTATCTTGAAGGAATTGCCGGAGCAGTATTACAGGCTATGGCTACCGGAAAAGTAGTTATATCAACTCTTGCCGGCGGAATAGGTGAATATTTAAAAGATGGATATAATGGATTTGCAGTAGAAGTTGGATATTTTGAAGGATTAAGAAAAAAAATGGAGTATGTTTTAAATCTGCCACAAGAAGAGTATGAAAGAATTTCCGAAAATGCTATCCAAACAGCATCTTACTACTCTATACAAAACACAACGGACAAATATATTAAATTATTTAAAGAATTGGTTTCAGAAAAAAATTATTGAAAATAAAAATTAATCTTCTGAGATTTCTCCTTCTTCTTGCTCCGGATATACAAACTCAATCTCTCTTTTTGGCATAACTGTTGTTATTGCATGTTTATATACTAAAACCTGTCTTGGCCCTTCTTTTAATAAGATAGTAAAATTATCAAAATATCTTATTTTTCCTTCAAGCTTTACTCCATTTACAAGATATACATCTACCCTAACTTTTTGTTTTCTTATAGCATTTAAGAATAATTCTTGCAATCTTCCTTTACTTTTTGACATATAACTCTCTCCTCCACAATAATTACAATTTTATTATATTACAAAAAAATCAAAATTTCATTTAAAAATAAAAAAGCCTGCTTTATAGCAGGCTTCAAATCTGGTTTATTTATAGGCTTATTATTTAACTTCTATTTTTACTTCTTTTTCAGATACTGCTTTTGGTAATGTTAATTTAAGTATTCCATTTTCAAATTCTGCTTTAGCTTCTTCTGTTTTTATTTCTGCAGGAAGAGGTATAACTCTTTCAAACACACCATAAAATCTTTCACTTCTGTAATAGTTTTCTTCTTTTTTCTCTTCCTCTTTTTTAACTTCTCCTTTGATAATCACATTATTATCTCTTATTTTAACTTCAATATCTTCTTTTTTAGCTCCCGGTATTTCTGCTTCTACGATGATATTGTTATCTTTTTCATAAACATCTACCCTTGGAGCCCAAGTTATAACTCCTGCTTCTCTGGCTACAGTAGGAACAAACTCTTTGAAAAGTCTGTCAATTTCATTCTCAATTCTTGCAAGCTCTCTTAAAGGATTTGTTACAATTGCTGGGAAAAATCTTCTTTCCATTTTCACTACCTCCTTTTTAAATTTTTTACATTATATAATATAAATCTAATTTTAAATTTGTCAATAGATTTTAGTTTAAATTTGTTAAAAAAATTTAGCAAAATACACTAAAATATTAAACCATTCTAATATAACATCTTCTTATAAATTTAAAGAAAAATTTTAAGATGTAAAGGGTTTTTGAAAATAAGTTAAAATATAATAATTATGAAAATATATGAATTATATCAAAATTTACTATCAATATACGGATATCAAAATTGGTGGCCACTTTTGACAGATAATAAATTTGAGGAGGTGGCAATTGGTGCTGTTTTAACACAAAACACATCTTGGAATAATGTTGAAAAAGCTTTATATAATCTTTTAAAAGAAGATTTAATCTCTTTTGAGAAAATAAAAAATATAGATATAGAAAAATTAAAAGCTCTTATAAAACCTGCCGGATTTTATAACCAAAAAGCTGAAGTCCTGAAAAGATTAGCTAATATAGATAAAGCAGATATAACCAGAGAAAAACTTTTGATGATAAAAGGAATAGGAAAAGAAACTGCTGATACAATTCTATTATATGGCTTAGATAAACCCTATTTTGTAGTAGATAAATATACAAAAAGATTTTTTTATAGATTTGGTATAATTGATGATGAAAATATAGAATATGATGATTTAAGAATATTAATTGAAAGAAATATTCCGGAAGATGTTGAAATTTACAAAGAATTTCATGCTTTAATAGTATTTCATTGTAAAAATTTTTGTAAAAAATTACCTCTGTGTGGAAGTTGTCAATTAAAAAATAAGTGCCAATTTTTGATATAATTTTTTATTATGCAAAAAGAAAAATTAAAGAGAAATATTATTATTCTTGGTGTTGTTAGCATACTATTTATTATCTCTAATATTTATATATTTAAAAAACTTGAAAAAATTAAAGATGTAATAAATCCGTATTTATTTCTATTTGTAATCAACTTAGATGTTATCTTTTTTCTTATTTTGGTAGCCTTAACATTAAAATATTTAATAAAGATATTCTTTGAAGAAAAAACCCAAGGAAGGTTAAGAACCAAATTAACATCTATTCTTATATTTATGATAGTTATACCTTCTATGGTTTTATTTACAGTTTCTGTTTCTCTAATATCAAATGCTACCAATTTATGGTTTAGTGGGAAAATAGAAGAAGGATTAAAACAGATAGAAGAAATTTCCAATATTAACCAAAAATGGATTGAAAATGTTTATAACTTGATAAAAGATAAAAAATTATCTTATCAAGAAGCTATAAAATATTTTAATATTCAGGCTATTGTTATTTATGATAAAAATGGAAAAATTTTAGAAAAATATGGAAAAATAGATAAAAATTTAGAAAAATATGAGAAATTAGAAAAAAACAGAAAAATAGTAATATATTACAATACTCAGATTTCAAAAGAAAAAATAAATCAAGCAAAAGAGATATATGCTCAATTCAAATATTATAAAGCACCTATCAGGATAAGTTATATTTCTCTACTTCTTACTATTACAATGGTAGTTATATTTGCTGCATTTTGGTTCGGAAGATATATAGTCAGAAGTATTACCATACCTATAGAAAAACTTGCAGAGGCTTCTAAAAGATTATCTTATGGAGATTTATTAGTTAGGGTAAATGTTAAAGCATCAGATGAGATAGGTATCCTTATAGATGAATTTAATCAAATGGTATCACAACTTGCCCAGCTTTACAACAAATTAGAAGAAAATAAAAAATATCTTGAAACAATTCTTGAAAATATAAGAACCGGTGTAATTTATACAGATGAAAATGGTAATATAAACAATCTAAATAAAGCAGTTGAAGAAATATTAAGCGTAGAAAAAAGAAATTTGATAGGAAAACCCTTAGAGCAGTTTTTGGGCTTTTTAAAGATTGAAAAAATACCTTCAAAAGAAACAACATTTGAATATGAAGGTAAATTATTAATAATAAAAGCAACAAAAATAAAAGATAAAGTATATGTAATTGTTTTAGATGATATTACAGATATAATAACTGCACAAAAATTAAATACATGGAAAGAGATAGTTAGAAGAATAGCCCATGAGATAAAAAATCCTCTTACCCCTATAAAATTATCTGCCGAAAGAATATTAATCCAATACAAAAAAAATAATCCAAATATCTCAGAAATTATTGAAAAAAATATAAATGTTATAATAAATGAAGTGGAGCATCTGGAAAATCTACTTAGGGAGTTTTCACAATTTGGAACATTTTTAGAAAATCTTTCTGTATCTAATGTAAATCTAAAAGAACTTTTAGAAATATTAAAAACCGGATATCAAACAGATAAATTTAAAATAAATATAAATATAGATAAAGATATAATCATAAAAGCTGATGAAAAGATGTTAAAACAAGCTTTTTCTAACTTAATACAAAATAGTATAGAAAGCGGTGCAGATAAGATAGATATAAATGTAGAAGATAAAGATGATTATGTAATTATATCTTTTAAAGATAACGGTAAAGGAATAAAAAAAGAAAATATAGAAAAGATATTTATGCCTTATTATTCGGACAAGCCAAAAGGAAGTGGTCTTGGTCTTGCTATAACAAAAGAGATTATAGAAAGACATAGAGGAACAATAAATGCAGTCTATATCCCAAATGGTGCATTATTCATAGTAAAACTTCCAAAATGATTATATGATAAAAATCTTTGTGTAATTCTTATAAATCTATATAATTTTCCTTAAAAATTAAAGAGGTTATTAAGATGAAACCAAATAGATTAATAAATGAAAAAAGCCCATATCTTTTACAACATGCATATAATCCGGTTGATTGGTATCCTTGGTGTGAAGAAGCTTTTGAAAGAGCAAAAAAAGAAGATAAACCAATATTTTTATCTATTGGATATTCTACCTGCCATTGGTGTCATGTTATGGAAAAAGAATCTTTTGAAGATGAAGAGATAGCAAAAATATTAAATGAAAATTTTATATCTATAAAAGTAGATAGAGAAGAAAGACCGGATATAGACAAAATATATATGGATATATGCTTAATGCTAAATGGACACGGTGGCTGGCCACTTACGGTAATAATGACACCGGATAAAGAACCATTTTTTGTAGGGACATACTTTCCAAAAGAAAGTAGATATAATAGAGCCGGATTAAAAGATATATTACTCGGAGTTATAAATTATTGGAAAAATAACAGGGAAGATTTATTAAACAGAGCTAAAAAAGTTGTAGAATATATCCAAAATGAAAATAAACCATCAAAAGAAAATATATCACCGGAAGTTATAGATAGAGGATATAATGAATTAAAAAATAGATTTGATAAAAATTATGGCGGTTTTTCTTCTAAACCTAAATTTCCTACACCTCACAACATAATATTTTTACTTAAATATTACAAAAGAAAAAATGATGATTATGCTTTATATATGGCAGAGCAAACATTAAAAAAAATGAGACTTGGCGGAATATTTGACCATATTGGATATGGCTTTCATAGATATTCAACTGATAATATGTGGCTTTTACCACATTTTGAAAAAATGCTTTATGACCAAGCCATGTTAATTATAGCTTATTCTCAAGCTTATCAAATAACAAAAAATCCATTTTATAAAAAGGTTGCAGAAGAGATAATAGAATATATTACAAGAGATATGTATGATAGGGAAAATGGTGGATTTTACAGTGCAGAGGATGCAGATAGTGAAGGAAAAGAAGGTAAATTTTACCTATGGACAATAGAAGAGATAAAGAATTTATTAAAAGATGATGCAGATTTATTTATTAAGATATTTAATATTGAAGAAGAAGGTAATTTTTATGAAGAAGCTACCGGAAGAAAAACCGGAGAAAATATAATTTATTTAAAAAAAGATATACCTGAATTATCCGTAGAACTAAAAATTGATAAAGATATACTTTCTGAAAAGATAGAAAAATGGAGAAAAATATTATTTGAAGAAAGAGAAAAAAGAGTTCATCCACTTAAAGATGATAAAATACTAACAGATTGGAATGGTCTTATAATAGCAGCTTTATCTATTGCCGGAAAAGCCTTTGAAAATGATAGTTATATAAATTATGCAAAATCTTCTGCAGATTTTATTTTAAATAAAATGTATAAAGATGGTAGATTATTGCATAGATACAGAGAAAATGAGGCAGCAATAGATGCAAATCTTGATGATTATTCTTATTTTATATTCGGACTACTTGAGCTTTATGAAGCAACCTTAGAAGATAAGTATCTGGAAAATACAATTAATTTAACACAAAAAATGATAGAGCTATTTTATGATGAAGAAAACGGAGGATTTTTCTTTACACCAAAAGATAGAGAGATACTTCTCACAAGAGCAAAAGAGGTTTATGATGGTGCCATACCTTCCGGAAATTCTGTAGCTTTATATGATTTAATAAAAATTCAAAAAATAACAGCAGATTTAGAGTTAGAAGAAAAAATTTATAAAACCGTTCAATATTTTGCTTCAGATATAAAAAGATTACCTTCTTATCATACATTTTTCCTTTTTGCCCTTGATTATCTTTTTTATGGTGGATATGAGATAGTTATAACCGGTGATAAACAAAAAGCATTGGAAGTAGCAAAAAATATAAACAAAGAATATATACCAAATAAAGTTCTTTTTTATCTTTCAGATTATGTTAGAAAGATAGCACCTTATACAGAAAATATGGAATCTGACGAAAAAGATATTAATATTTATATATGCAAAGATTTTAGTTGTAATATGCCTGTAAAAAATACGGAAGATGCATTAAAATTATTAAACAGAGGATAAAATGGAGATAAAAGGAAAAAATATATTAATCACAGGTGGAGCAAAAAGAATAGGAAAAGCCCTTAGCTTAGAACTTGCAAAAGATGGAGCAAATATTATTATCCATTATTTTAATTCTGTAGAGGAAGCACAGGATTTAAAAAGGACTATAAATGCTCTTGGTGTAAAAGCCTATACATTTCAAGCAGATTTGAGAGATGAATTTCAACTTAAAAATATGATAAAAGAGATAAAAAATACTGTAGATGTAGATATTCTAATAAATAATGCATCTATATATTATCCGGTAAAAATAGAAGAAGCTTCATTATCAGATTTGGATAATTTTTATAAAATTCATGTTCAGGCTCCTTTTTTGCTTTCTAAAGAGTTTGGAATTGAGATGTATAAAAGGAAAGAAGGAAGGATAATAAATATTGTTGATTATGCAGCTAAAATACCTTATAAAGATTATACGCCTTATGCTATTTCAAAAGGAGCAATGCTTACAATGACAAAGGCATTTGCAAAAGAGTTTGCACCTTATGTGCTTGTTAATGCTATTTTACCCGGACCAATAATACCACCTGAAGATTTAGAAGATAAAGAAATTCCTCTTAAAAAAACTGTTTTAAAAAGATGGGCAGGAGAAATTGAAGTATATAAAGCTGTAAAATATTTAATAGAATCGGATTTTACAACCGGAGCAGAAATACCGGTAGAAGGAGGTAGATTAATATTTTAGATTTTATACATTTTCTTGGAACAGCAGGCGGGAGAGTTGTAGTATTTAGACAACTAAGGCATTCCGGTGGAATGTGGTTATCTTTAAATAGAAAAAATATATTAATAGACCCAGGGCCGGGTTCACTTATCAGGATTTTTGAAAATAAATTAGAGCCGGAAGATATAGATATATTTGTATTATCCCATAGACATTTAGACCATGTTAGCGATATAAATGCTGTTATAGAATCTGCAACAAAAAGCCATAAAAAGAAAAAAGATTTACTTATAGCCCCAAACGATACAGTTTATGGAGATGACCCTGTAGTCTTAAAATACTCTTTAAAAGGCATAAAAAAAGTTGAAACAATAGAAGAAAATAAAGAAATTATTTATGAAGATATAAGGATAAAACCTCTTATAAAACATATTCATAATAATGTAGAAAATTACAGCTTAGGATTTTTCACAGATAATAAAACAGTTATATATGTTCCTTGTGGGAAATTTTATGAAGATATGCTTTATGCTTATCCGGAAAATCCTGATTTGATGATATTTAATACCACATTTGTAAAACCGGTAGCAGATATTAATCATTTATCAGTCAAAGATGTGGAAAAAATAATTGAGAAATCCAAGCCTAAAAAAGCAATATTAACACATTTTAGCGTTATGATGTTAAAATATAATCCGGAAAAAATAGCAAAAGAATTATCAGAAAAATTAAAACTTGAAGTAATAGCTGCAAAAGATGGAATGAAAATCTTTTTTTAAAAAATATAAAAAGAGGTAAAAAGAAGTAAATGAAAGCCATAATTGTTGGTGGTGGAATAGCTGGTTTAACGGTAGCCTTAGAGCTTGAAAAACACGGTTATGATATTGTTATAATTGAAAAAGATTTTCTTGGTAAAGGAGCAACATGGGCAGCCGGTGGTATGCTTGCTCCACAAGCAGAAGGATTAGATGGATTATTTTTAGATTTATGTTTAAAAGCAAGAGAATATTATAAAGATTATGTTAAAGAGATAGAAAAAAAATCCGGTATTGATGTTGGATATTCTGAATGTGGAATAATTGTTCCGGCTTTCTCTGAAGATGAGGCTATAATACTAAACAAAAGAATAAATTTTTATAAATCTCAAAATCTAAAAGCTTCATGGCTAAGTAGAGAAGATATTGTAAATATGGGTTATGCCATTTCGGATAAAGTTATTGGAGCAGCTTATTATTCTGATGATGCTCAGGTAGATAATAGATTACTTACAAATGCTTTAATAAATTTAGTAAGAAAAAGTGAAAAAATAAAAATATTAGAAAAAACAGAAGTAATAGCTATAATTGAAAAAAATAATTTATTTAAATCAGTAAAACTTAAAAATGGAGAAGAAATAGAAGCAGATATCTGTGTATTGTCAGCAGGAGCTTGGAGTAGAACAATTTTTGATATTCCGGTAATTCCTGTAAAAGGAGAGATGATATCAATAAAAGATAAATCTTTGAAAAATATATTTTATAGCAGTAAAGCTTATATTATTCCAAGGAAAAATTATGATTTAACTTTAATAGGGGCAACTGAAGAAAAAGTAGCATTTAAAGAAGGAAATACAGTTTTTGGAATATATAAATTATTAACAGGATTATTAGATACATTTCCTCATTTTAATAAAAGATTTTTTGATATGTGGTATAGTTTTAGACCGGATACACCTGACCATTTTCCTATTATAGGCAAAAGTCACATTAAAAACCTATATTTTGCAACCGGATACCATAGAAATGGCATTTTACTTGCTCCATATATAGCAAAAATCCTATCAGATTTAATTCATAAAGAAGAAGAAAATATATATCTAAAAGCTTATGATATTTTTAGATTTTTGAAGCATATACCATCATTCTGAACTTATACAATTTTAATTTAAAAATATTGTAAAATTAATTTTTTATATTATAATTAGATTTATATAAAATTTTTGGAGGTAAGCAAAATGTCACCGATGAGAATACAAAGAATAATGATGTCAATTATTTTAGTTTTAGGTCTTGTGCTTATGAATAGTGGTCATGAATGGGGAGAATATTTAATATGGTTTGTTGCCGTTATGGCATTTATTGCCGGAGTTACAGGATTTTGTCCATCTGATGTCATATTGATGAAATTAACAGGCAAACAAAGTATGTGTGAGAAATAATGCGGTTTTTACATATCTCAGATACACATCTTGGATATAATCAATACTCCTTGCCTGAAAGAGGCAAGGATTTTTTTGATGTTTTTAAAGAAGCAATAGAGACAGCTATTGATGAAAATGTAGATTTTGTAATACATTCCGGAGATTTTTTCCATTCTTCTAAACCTTCAAATGAAGCTATATTAGAAGGAATAGAAATATTAAAACTTTTAAAAGATAAAAATATTCCTTTTTATCTTATAGCCGGAAATCATGATAGAGGCAATCTTACAAAAGAAAAATCGCCGGTTGAGATACTGAAACATTTTGGAGCAAATCTTATAGAAAATATGGATATTTATGAGTTTAATGGTGTTAAAATCACCGGATTAAAATATATATCAAGGGCATATTTACGGGAAGTGAACTCTCTAAGAGAAATCATAGAAAATAGAATATCGGATAAACTAAAAGATGATACTTTTAATATAATCTTACTTCATCAAGAATTTAATGATTTGTTTCCAGATTCTAAATTATCACTAAATAATGAAATTCCGGCAAGGGTTTTTAATTACATTGGAGTAGGACATTATCATGCTTTAAAACAACCAAGATTTGATAAAAATATCAATGCTACCATATTTTATCCGGGAGCAACAGAATTTACGGATATTAATGAAAAAGAAGATATAACAGAAAGATATATCTATATTTTTGATATAAATTCAGATAAAACCTTAAATTATAAAGAATTTAAGCTTAAAAAAAATAGACCGGTAATCAGGTTTGAGTTAAAAGAAGAATATTTAGAAAACCAGTTGAAAGAACTGAAAAATTTATTAGACCAAGATTTTGAGAAAAAGCCACTTTTACAGATAAAAATAACCTTAGAAGATTTATCAAAAGAAGATATAGTATCTTTACTTGAAAAAGAAGGCATAAAAGAAAAAGTTTTAACAGAAAGATTTAGTTTAATAAGAAAACAAAAAGATTTAGGGTTAGAAGAAAACGCCTTTTCTTTTAATGCAGAAGAAAATATAATAATAGAAGAAACAATAAATAGATTAATTACAGATAAAGAACTACAAAATAAAATAATAAAAACTATAAATGAGATAAAAACTTTTGAAAATATAGAAGAAATAAAAGCTTATCTAAACTCACATACTGAGATTTTTGAGATATAGCTCATTTTGTTAGTTGTGAGAAATATAAATTTGGATAAAATATATAATATATATTTTGATGTGATGGGGGTTTGAGTGATGGCTAATGTAGTCGTTCCACTTGCAGATGGATTTGAAGAGATTGAGGCAATGAGTATTATAGATATTCTTAGAAGAGCCGGTATAAATGTTGTTATTGCAGGTTTGCATGATGGATATATATCAAGCACAAGAGGAGTAAAGGTTATTCCGGATACAACTATTGATAAAATAAATCCGGATGATTTTGATATGATAGTTCTTCCGGGAGGACAACCGGGAACAGATAATCTAAATGCAGATGAAAGAGTTAAAAATCTAATAAAACATTTTTATAATAAAGGTAAATTAACCGGTGCAATATGTGCTGCACCTTATGTATTATCAGAAGCCGGTGTGTTAGAAGGGAAAAAAGCAACATCTTATCCTACATATAAAGATAAATTAAAAAATGTAAATTATTTAGAAGATATGGTAGTAGAAGATAGTAATGTATTAACAAGCAGAGGACCGGGAACGGCAGCATGTTTTGCATTAAAAATAGTGGAAAAATTAGTAGGAAAAGAAAAAGCAGATGAGATAAAAAAAGCCACATTATTTGATAAATGCTGCTAATGGATAAATTAAAAGAAATACAAAATAAAATAAAAGAAAACAATCTTGATGCTTTTTTATTTTCAAGTAAAGCCAATGTATTTTATTTATCTAAATTTAATTCTTCAAATGCTTTTGTTATTCTTACAGAAAAAGATAAATATTTTTTAACAGATTCAAGATATATCACTTCTGCAAAAGAAAAACTGAAAGATTGGAATGTAATAGAACTTGGAACATCTGAAAAAAAGCCACTACAACATCTTAAAGAGATAATATCTCAGATAACAAAGAAAAGCATCGGTTTTGAAAAAGATAAAATTACAATCTCTTTTTATGAAAAATTAAAAGAAGGATTAGATAGAGAACTTGTAGGATTTGAAGGATTTTTAAATGATATTAGGATAACAAAGACAGAAGAAGAGATAGATATTATAAGGGAAGCAGTCCATAAAATTGATAATGTATTTAAAAATTTAATCGGACAGATAAAAGGGCTCAAAACGGAGCTTGATGTTAGAAGAAAGATTATAGATTTAATATTTGAAGAAGGTGGGGTCGGTGAAAGTTTCCAATCAATAGTTGCAACAGGAAAACATTCTGCTATTCCTCATTGGGAAACTTCTGATTCAAAGATAGAAAATAATCAACCTCTTTTAATTGATATGGGACTTATATATAAAGGATATTGTTCTGATTTTACAAGAACTATATTCTTAGGTAATGTTTCTCAAAAAATAAAAGATATTTATAAAGTAGTAAAGGAAGCCCATTTGGAAGCTGTAAATACAGTTAAAGCCGGAATACCTATAAAGGAGATAGATTTAAAGGCAAGGGAAATTATATCAAAATATGGATATGGAGATTATTATAAGCATTCAACTGGACATGGAATAGGTGTAGAAATCCACGAAGAACCAAGAATTTATAAAGATAATGAAAATATTCTTTTGGAAAATACAGTATTTACAATAGAGCCGGGAATATATATTCCGGAAATTGGCGGAGTTAGACTGGAAAATATTGTAGTTGCAAGAAAAACAGGAGCAGAAATCTTAACCAAAACACCTTTAGACGAAATTATTCTTTAAAATTTTCCATTATTTTTAAAAATTTCCCCCTGAGTTTTTATCAGGGGGGATTTGATTTTTATTCTTTATTATATTTCCATTCTCCGGTTGTTAGATATTCATGGATAGACTCGGCAGCTTTTTTACCATGGGCTATGGCTCTTACAACTGTATCTCCACCATTTACTACATCACCACCAGCAAAAACTCCTTCTATATTTGTTCTAAATCCTTCATCTACAGTAGAAAGATTGTTCCATTTATCTATTTTTAATCCGGGAACATCTTTATAAGCAATAGGATTATCTCCCTGTCCTACTGCCATTATAACTACATCACATTCTATAATATGCTCTGAATTTGGTACTTCTACTGGTTTTGGTCTTCCACCTTTTTCATCAGGGACAAGCTCCATTTTTATACATTTTAATCCTACAACTTCTCCTTTTTCATTACCTATTACTTCTATTGGTTGGGTTAACCAATGAAGAATACAACCTTCTTCTGCTACATGGTCCCATTCTTCATCTCTTGCAGAAGATGTATCTCTTGTTCTTCTATATATAAGATGTGTTTCATTTCCAAGTCTTATAGATGTTATTAAACAATCAACAGCAGTAAATCCACCACCTATTACAGCTACTTTTTTACCTCTTGGAAGCTCTATCTCTTCATCAGGTGCAAGCATAGGGTCTACATAATCAACATTTGATTTCATTAAGAATCCAATTGCTGTATATACACCTTTTAGATTTTCTCCCGGAATTCCCATTTTTTTACCACGACCTGAACCAACAGCTATAAATACAGCATCATGTTTTTTTCTTATTTCTTCAAAAGGTATATCCTGTCCTACTTTTACACCTGTTTTAATTTCTACTCCAAGTTTTTTTATAAGTTCTATTTCAAAATCAAGAACATGTCTTGGTAATCTTGCTTTTGGTATTCCATATCTCATTACACCGCCTGCAAAAGGTAATGCTTCATATACAACCACATCATAACCTTTTTTTGCTAAGAAATATGCTGCTCCAAGTCCGGCAGGACCTGCTCCTATTATTCCAACACTTTTTCCTTTTGGTGGTTCTTTTTCATCTATCCAATCTATTCCAGACATTCTGATAGAATCTCCTACAAATCTTTCAAGGCCACCAATAGAAACAGCCTGTCCATTATCTTTAAATGTTAAAACACAGGTGCTTTCACAAAGTCTTTCTTGGGGACAAACCCTTCCACATATTGAGCTAAATGGATTATTTCTTCTTAATATTTTATAAGCTTCAATCAGATTCCCTTTTTGAATTTGTTCTATCCATTTCTCCATCTCTGAATTAACCGGGCAAGAAGGAGTGCATGGAGCTTTTTTACAAAGGATACATCTATCTGCTTCATCTTCTGCTGCTGTATGTCCAAAGCCAAGAGCATATTCTTTGAATGTAGTTTTTCTTATATTTGGGTCTAAAAGTGGAATAGGATTTCTGTCATGTCTTCTGTAAGTTATTTTTGCCATAAGAAACCTCCTATATATTTTTAATTAGATAGCTCATTAATGCTTTTTGTATATGTAATCTATTTTCAGCCTGGTCAAAAATAACATCTGCAAATTCTTCAAATACATCTTCTGTTATCTCTTCTCCTTTATGGGCAGGTAGGCAATGCATTACAATAACATCCGGTGAAGCTATTGCAACCAAATCTTTGTTTATGCTAAATCCTTTAAAAAGTTCTTTTTTACTTTTTTCATTTTCTTGACCCATACTTACCCAAACATCTGTATAAAGTATATTAGCATTTAAAGCTGCTTTTTTTGGGTCGTTCGTTATTTCTATCTTTGCTCCGGATTTTTTTGCAAGCTCTATGCTTTCTGCTACTGCTTTTCCATTTGGTTCAAATCCGGAAGGTGTGGCAACAGATATATCAATTCCCATTAAACCACAGGCTATTAACAATGTATTTGCCATATTATTTCCATCACCAATATAAGCCAGCTTTAAACCTTCTAATCTTCCAAATCTTTCTTTTATGGTCTGTAAATCTGCCATAACTTGACATGGATGAAGATAATCTGTTAATGCATTTATAACAGGGATAGAAGAATATTCTGCAAGCTCTTCTACTTCTTTATGTGAAAATGTCCTTATAACTATCATATCCAAATATCTTGACATAACTCTTGCCGTATCTTTTATATCTTCTCCTCTGCTTAATTGGGTTGTGGAACCGGATATATATAAAGGTTGTCCTCCAAGTTGATAAACTCCCACCTCAAAAGATAATCTTGTCCTTGTTGATTGCTTCATAAAAATAAGACCAACAGATTTATTCTGCAAAGATTTGTCGCTAAATGGCTCTTTTTTTAATTTTTCTGCATAATCAATAATCTCTAAAACTTCCTCTCTTTCTAAATCAGAAACCGATAAAAAATCTTTTTTCATTTAAAAACCTCCATAAAAAATATAACACTGTTTTATTTTTAAATCAAGATAGTGTATATCAAACATTTAATAGATATTTATAGATAGCCATTCTAACAAATAAACCATTTTCTACTTGGTCTAAAATTATAGATTGGTTTGAATAAACAATTTCACTTTGAATTTCTACACCTCTATTTACAGGTCCCGGATGCATTATTAATGCGTCCTTTTTCATTATTTTTAATCTTTCTTTATTTAATCCATATTTTGCAGAGTATTCATTAAGAGTGGAAAAATATGGTTTTTCTTGTCTTTCAAGTTGTATTCTTAAAAATATTGCTACATCACATTCTGAAAGAGCTTCTTCTATATTTGTGGTAATATAATCTGCTGTTAAACCTTCTGTATGTCTTGGAAGCATTGTGATTGGAGCACAAAATATAACAGTAGCTCCAAATTTTTTAAATAAAATAGAGTCAGAACGGGCTACTCTACTATGTAAAATATCTCCTATTATAGCTATTTTTAGACCTTCTATTTTTCCTTTTTTTTCTAAAATAGTAAAAGCATCAAGGAAAGCTTGAGATGGATGTTCATTTGTTCCATCTCCGGCATTTATTACATGAGATTTAACCTCTTTTGCAATAAGAAAAGGTGCCCCTGACATATAATGTCTTATAACAATAAAATCTGTATTTAAAGCTTCAAGGGTTTTTGCAGTATCATATAAAGTTTCTCCTTTTTTAACAGAAGAAGCAGATGCAGAGATATTTATTGTATCTGCTCCAAGTATTTTACCTGCAAGTTCAAAAGATGTTCTTGTTCTTGTAGAATTTTCAAAAAATGGAAGTAATATAGAATAACCTTTCAAATCTGTAAATTTTCTTTCTCCGGCTTTATATCTTGTTTTATAATCTTTTGCTATATTAAAAATATCCATAACTTGTTGTTTATTTAGCTGTTTAACCGATAATAAATCTTTCATTTTTTTTCCTCACTTTTTTTAGCATAATGTATTAAAATCCAAATCAATCCGATAAATATTATAATTAATCCAAATATTAAATAATATTCTTTAGCTTTTCCAAATATATATTCTGCAGTATGTCCTAAAAAATAACCGGCAGATATAAAAAATACAGCCCAAATAGATAATGAAATTATATCAAAAAATATAAATTTTAAGGCATTAAAACCGGTAGCTCCGAAAATAAGCATAGGAATAACTCTCATTCCATACATAAATCTAACTAAGAAAATTGCCAATAATCCATATTTTTCTATTATCTGTTTTGCTTTTTTATATTTTTTTCTGGTATATCTATTCCCAAGTAAAATCTGTCTTCCTTTCCATTTTCCAAGATAAAAATATATAAGCTCGTGAATTAATGCTCCAAGTATTCCAAATATAAAAGATAAAGTCGGATTTAAAAAACCATGTTTAATAAAAAAACCGGTAATAATAAGAAAAACCTCTCCCTCTATAAAAGTGCCTATAAATACAGCAATATACCCATACTGCTGTAAAAATAACTCTACATTTTCTATCAAATTTATTCCTCAAATTGTTTTAATAAATTATAGCCTAAATCATAATTATTTTGTTTATTTATCTTGGCAAGATTTTGTTTTTATATTATATTTTTTAGTATATATCAATTTTAGAGGTTAAATTGCATGCCATTATTATCTGAAAAAAATATAAAACTTAAAATTTATAAATTTACAATAGCACAACTGCAAAAAATGTATGAATTTGGATTAATCAAACCAGATAATAAAATAGAACTTATAGATGGAAAGCCCATTATGATGACACCTATTGGATTTAGGCATGCAAAAGTTTTAGAAAGATTAGAAAAAAAACTTTATGAAATAATATATCTGAAAAATGAAAAATATATAATATGGTCTCAAAATCCAATAAAAAAATCAAATAAAGAACTTTTATATCCGGATATAGCTATCTATCCTGAGAGCATATATCAAAAGGAAGATATACCACATATATCAGATGCTTATTTAATAATAGAAATATCAGATACAACTATTGAATATGACAAACAGATAAAACTACCAATATATGCAAAAGGAAAAGCAAAAGAAGTCTGGATTGTGAATTTAAAAGAAAATATCATTGAAAAATACACAAACCCAGCCGGTAAATTTTTTAAAGAAATACATATCTTTAAAAAAGATGAAAAAATTTCTATATTCAATAGCGAAATTAACTTGGCAGATATATTTTAAATCTTAATGACTCTTAGATAAACCACCACCCTCTATGGTAAAATATATAATATAAAAATCTAAAAATTCCAATGAGGTGTAAGAATGTCAGAAGAAATCATTAAAGTTCCGATAGAAGAAGAAGTTAAAAGCTCTTATATAGATTATGCAATGTCTGTTATAGTTGGAAGGGCTATTCCGGATGTTAGAGATGGTTTAAAACCGGTTCAAAGAAGAATACTTTATGCAATGTATGAAGAAGGAATGCATCCTAATAAACCATACAAGAAATCAGCAAGAACGGTAGGAAACGTTATAGCAAAGTATCACCCCCATGGAGATGCAGCTGTTTATGATGCACTTGTTAGAATGGCACAGGATTTCACATTAAGATATCCACTTATTGAAGGACAGGGAAACTTTGGCTCAATAGATGGAGACCCACCGGCAGCAATGAGATATTGCGTTGTCGGAGATACATTAATAAATACAGATAAAGGATTAATAAAAATAAAAGATTTAGTTCCAAACAGCCAGCTGAATTCAGATAATCCAATAGATATAAAAGTCCAATCATTAAATAGAAAAATAAATCATTCTGATATGTTTTTCAATAGTGGAGAACATTACACAATAAAGATAGAAACAGAAGAAGGATATGAGATAGAAGGAAGTTATAACCATCCGGTTTTAGTTTTTGAAAGAAGTAAAACAAAATATAGAAAACCGGTTTATGTATGGAAAACCCTTGATAAAATAAAAGAAGGAGATTATATAGTAGTAAGCAGATTTAATGATATAGACTCAATCCAAGATTTACTCACAGAAGAAGAAGCAGTTTTACTTGGCTCTTATATAGCTTATGGAAATATAATAAAAGGTGAAAATTTAAACTATAAAATAGATAGAGATTGGCATAGCTCAAATATAAAAAGTAAAAAAGTTATCCAGAAAATCAAAGAAAAAGAAATTCCATCTATTGTTTTAAAATCTTCTAAAAATATACAAAAATCATTTTTAAAAGCTTTGTTTGAAAAAGATGCAGTAGTAGATGAAGAAAAAAGCTCTATCTATCTATTTTCTAAAAGCAAAAATCTATTAAAACAAATCCAGATTTTACTTCTTAATTTTGGCATTATATCAAAAATAGAAAAAGATTTATATCTCAATTATTTATCTATATCAGAATACTCAAATATAAAGCTATTTTATGAAAACGTAGGATTTTTGACAGAAGAAAAACAGAAAAAATTAAAAAATATATTAAAAAATAATAACTGGTTAACAGATAGAACAGAATTTATACCTTATTTAAGAGAGTATATATTTAGAAAGTATAACTTAAATCTCAACATAAACAGATATTACAAAATAGAAAATATCTGGCATCAAATTAAAGAAATATTTGATTTTAATGATATTCAATTTTTAAAAGAACTACTAAAAAATAGATATTATTTTGCAAAAGTAAAAAATATAAGAAAAACCGGAAAAAAAGTTGTTTACTCTATAAGGGTAAATAGTGATTGCCACTCTTTTGTCGCCAATGGAATTATTAATCACAATACAGAAGCAAGATTAACAAAGCTTGCAATGGAAATGCTTGCAGATATAGAAAAAAATACTGTAGATATGAGTCTTAATTTTGATGCTTCCCTACAAGAGCCAACGGTTTTACCTTCTAAATTTCCTAATTTTATATGTAATGGAACATCCGGTATAGCAGTAGGTTTGGCTACTAACATTCCTCCTCACAATTTAAGGGAAGTAGGAGAAGCATTAAAATATCTTGCCCAATTTCCGGATGCTACCATAGAAGAAATATGTCAATTTATAAAAGCTCCTGATTTTCCAACAGGTGGAACAATAATATCATCACAAGAAGAGATAATAAATATTTACAAATCAGCTAAAGGCTCTATAACCGTAAGAGGTAAAGCCAGAATAGAAAAACTTCCCGGAAACAGGCAAAGAATAGTTATATATGAAATACCTTATCAGGTTAATAAAGTAGAACTTATTAAAAAGATAGCAGAACTTGTAAAAACAGGAAAAGAAAAAGGAATATCAGATTTAAGAGATGAATCAGACAGAACCGGAATAAGAATAGTAATAGAGCTAAAAAGAGAAGCAGACCCTGAAAAAGTATTGAAAAAATTATATAAAAGCACACCACTTGAAAAAAATATTCCAATAAACCTTACAGTCCTTGCAGATAAACAGCCAAAAGTAATGACATTAAAGGAAATCCTTGCAGAATTTATAAAACATAGATTAGAAGTAATAACAAGAAGAACCTTATTTGATTTAGAAAAAGCAGAAAATAGGTCCCATATATTAGAAGGATTAATAAAAGCATTGGAAAATGCTGATAATATAATAGATACAATAAGAAAGGCAAAAGATATATCAGAAGCAAGAAATCAATTGATTGATAAATTTAATTTATCAGAAAAACAGGCAAATGCTATTCTTGATATGAGATTATCAAGATTTACAGCCCTTGAAACAGAAAAATTAAAAGAAGAACAAAATCAGCTAAAATTAGATATAGAAAAATACAAAAAAATATTATCTTCCGAAGAAGAAAAGATAAATATATTTATTGAAGAAATGGATGAGATAATCTCAAAATATGCAGATGAAAGAAAAACATCTATAATATCAGCAGAGAAAGATTTAACATTTAAAGAAGATTATATATTTGCAGTTTTAAATAGTGGAAGAATAATAAAATATAAACTTGCAGAGCCTTATACAAAAGAAGAGCTATTTAATAAAGTTATTCAAGATGTATCAAATAGCTCAGTTCCAAGAGAAAAAATAATATCATTGCAGATGGTAGATTCTTCTAAGCCGGTTTGCTTTATTACAGAAAAAGCCACAGCTTATTGGTCTCTTGTTATAGATTTACCGGAAAAAATAGATATTGATTCTGATATTGTAGGAACTGCTTACCAATCAGAAGGAGAAGAAAATAGAGTATTCTTAATATCTAAGAAAGGATTTATAAAAAGAATGTCTGATGAAGATATATTTTATAAATCCCAGGCACATAATATAATGCCTCTTGATGAAGATGATGCCCTTTGCACAGCTTTTGCAGACCAAGATAACACGGTATTAGGAATATACACAAGGAAAGCAGATTTATTAATATTTGAAAGAAATGAAATAAGAATCACAAAAGATAAAGCAAAAGGAATATCAGCAATAGACCTTGACCCATCAGATGAAGTAGTAGGTGGATTTTTATTAAAAGAGGATAAAAAGTATCTTTTAACAATTACAGAAAAAGGATATGCAAAACTTGTTCCGGTAGAAGAATTTCCTACGAAGAAAAGAGGACAAAAAGGTTTAATGACTGTAAAATTAAATAAAGATGATGCCCTTTCTGTAATACTACCTGTAAATATAAACGATACAGTAATACTTTCCCTTGAATCCGGCAGAATATTAAAAACCAAAATAGATGAAAAAGTATTCCCAACATCAAAAAGAACAGCCATTGGAGAGTTATTATTTAAAGATAAAGTTATAGGAGCTATTTTATATCCAGAGGTAAAAGAATGAATAGATTTATAAAAGAGTTAAAAGAATATCCAATGGAAGAGCTTAATAAGATAAAAGCATCTCTTAAAGAAAAAAATATAAAGATATATGATTTTGGGACAGGAGACCCAAGGGAACCAACACCAAAATTTATAATAGATGCTTTAAAAAACTCTATTCCGGAAATCTCCCAATATCCTTCTGTAGCCGGAAGAAAAGAGTTAAGAGATGCAATTTCAGTATGGTTTGAAAAAAGGTTTGGAGTAAAGTTAAATCCGGATAAAGAGATTATACCATCTGCCGGCTCAAAAGAAGCGATATTTCATTTTCCACTTGTTTTTATAGATGAAGAAGAAGCAAAAAAAAGAGTAATATTTGGCACACCGGCATATCCGGTATATGAAAGAGGCACATTATTTGCAAATGGCATACCTACTCCTATAAAACTAAAAGAAGAAGATAAATTTTTACTCAGATTAGATAAAGTAGAAAAATCTATATTAGAAGAAACAAAAATAGTCTGGATAAATTATCCACATAACCCAACCGGAGCAACAGCAGATAAAAGTTATCTTGAAGATATATATCATATATGCAAAGAATATAATATAATCCTTTGTTCTGATGAATGTTATACAGAGATATATTTTGAAGAAAAACCATTATCTTTACTTGAAATAGAAAAAGAAAATGTAGTGGTTTTCCATTCTTTATCTAAAAGAAGCGGAATGACAGGATACAGGTCTGGATTTATTGCCGGAGATGAAAAAATAATATCGGAATATAAAAAACAAAGAGCAAATTTTGGAGTAGCTTCACCGGATTTTATACAACTTGCAGCTGCTAAAGCTTGGTCAGATGAAGAGCATGTTAAAGAAAGAAATCAGATATTTAAAGCAAAAAGAGATATAATGATAGAATTTTTAGATAAAATAGGCTTACAGTATCTATATCCAAAAGCAACATTTTATATATGGATAAAATCACCTTCAAAAGATTATGTGAAAAATCTAATACAAAATGGAATTATAGTTTCCATAGGAGAAAATTTCTGTAGTTCTACAGAAGTAAAAGAAAATATATGCCAATCAGAATATTTCAGAATAGCCCTTGTTCCAACAATAGAAGAATGTAAAGAAGCTACAAAAGTTTGGGAGAAAATACATAGATAACTTATTTATGCAAGAATCTATGTTCTGTATCCGATAGTAATCTGTTGATATTGTCCTTATGCTTATAAAATATTATTAAAGATATTATAAATGCAGCGATTGTGTAATAAATATTGTTTTCTACATAAAATATAACAACCCAGGATAAAGAAGCGGAGAGAATAGATGCAAGGGAAACATATCCGGATATAAGAAAAACTCCAAGCCAGAATAAGATTATAATAAAGGCAGTTTTACCGGATAAAGCTATAAGCACACCCAAAGCAGTTGCTACTCCTTTACCACCTTTAAATTTCATAAATATAGAAAAACAATGACCAATAACTGCTATAATTGCAACTAAGGAAATATATAAATAATCCTGAAAATAATAATAAGCATAATAAGTAGGAATAAACCCTTTTGATGCATCAAGTATTAAAACTAAAAATCCGGCTTTTTTCCCAAGAACCCTTGTTACATTTGTGGCACCTATATTTCCACTTCCTTCTTTCCTTATATCCCTGCCAAATAGTTTAGATATTAATAAACCAAAAGGAATTGAGGCAATTATATATGTCAGTAGTAGATAAATTGCTAAATCCATGCTTTCTCTCTATAAAAGATTCTAAAATAATCAATAGCAGATACATAAGCAAAAAATATAGATATCCATAAAAATATAACACCATAAAAATTAAAATTTATAGTAAGTAGAAAAATACCTATCATCTGAAAAGTTGTTTTTATCTTTCCAAGATAAGAAGCCGGCAAAACTATACCTTTATTTACCAAAACAGACCTGACCCAAGTTATAATCATTTCCCTTAAAACTATTAAAAAAACCACATAAGTAGATATTACTTGCTTTTCAACAAAAGCAACCAAAACCGATATTGTAAATATTTTATCTACAGCCGGGTCTAATAACTCTCCGTGTTTTGTTACATCTTTATTAGCTCTTGCTATTATGCCATCTATATAATCAGAAAAGATAGCATATCCGGTTAATATTCCTGAAATAATATATTTTTCATTCAAGATAGCATATATCAAAAAAGGAATAATAGCTAATCTTGATAATGTTGTAAGATTAGCCAAACTTATAATCAAGACGGTTTACCCCTTTTTCTAATATAGGCCGGTATGTCTAAATCTTCATTTAGGAAATCATCATTAAGTTGAACTTTTGGAATTTCTTTTGGTTGTTCTTTTTCTGTTTTTGGTGGTATTATAACTTTTCTTTGTTGTGTAGGTTGTACTGATATCTCTTTTTTTCTTTGAATGTAATCTTCTTTTTCTTCACCTTCAAAATCAGTTGCCACAACTGTTATTTTTATTTCATCTTCTATCTCATTGTTTATAGCAGCTCCAAATATGATATGAGCCTCTTCATGAGCCTGTTCTCTTATTTGTTTTATAGCCTCATTAACTTCTATAAACGATAAATCGGGACTAACTTCTATATTAATAAGTATTCTTTTTGCTCCCTGTATAGATGTTCCTTCGAGAAGTGGAGATGTTGTTGCAGATATAACTGCTTCTTCAATTTTATTTTCTCCTTTTCCGGAACCTACACCAATTAAAGCCTTACCTGCATTTTCCATTATAGTTTTTACATCGGCAAAATCAAGATTGATAAGAGCAGGAACTAATATTAAATCTGTTATTCCTCTTACAGCTCTGTATAGGATATTGTCAACTAATTTAAATGCCTGAGAAAAAGCTAAATTTCTTCCGGCAATTGATAATAATTTTTCATTGTGAATCACAATGTATGTATCTACTTTATCCTTTATTTCTTGAAGACCTTGTTCTGCTATATTGGCTCTTATTTTACCTTCAAATGCAAAAGGTTTTGTAACTACTGCTACCGTTAATATTCCCATCTCTTTTGCTGCCTGAGCTATCACAGGGGCTGCACCTGTTCCTGTTCCACCACCTAAACCGGCTGCTATAAATATCATATCAGCCCCTTCCATTGCCTCTTTTATCTTATCAAGGTTTTCAAGGGCTGCTTCTCTTCCTACTTCCGGTTTTGAACCTGCACCAAGTCCTCTTGTTTTTGATTCTCCAATATGTATTTTATTTGGAACCGGTAAAGATGCAAGATGTTGTAAATCCGTATTAACAATATAAAGCTCCACATCTTGAAGACCTTCTTGATACATTCTTGCAACTGCATTACTTCCACCACCACCAACCCCGAAAACCTTAATTTTTGATGGATTTTTAGCTTCAATATTTATTTCCATATCAAACCCTCCTATTTATACCTTCTTAATAACTCTTCTTCAATCTCTTTTAATGATACCTCTTTATCTACCAAAGCAATCAGTAGATGAAATATTAAATCTGAAACTTCATAAATAATTTCTTCCTTTTTTCCATTTTTTAAAGCTATAACTGTTTCTACTGCTTCCTCTCCTACTTTTTGAATTATTTTATCGGAACCTTTTTTAAATAATGAGCTAACATAAGAGTTTTCCGGTAGATTATTTTTTCTATCTTTTATTTTTTCATATAATTTAAAAAAAACTTCAAAACCATCAGGTTTTTCATCCTCTTTAAAATCTATATCTCTGAAAAAACAGCTTTCTCTTCCTGTATGGCATGCCGGTCCTTCTTCTTCTACAAGATATAAAACACTATCTTCATCACAATCTATTTTAATTTTTATAACTTTTTGGAGATTTCCTGATGTTTCTCCCTTTTTCCATAAAGATTTTCTTGAACGGGAATAATAAGTGGCATAACCTGATTTTAAAGTTTCTTCAAGGGCTTCTTTATTGGCATAAGCCTGCATTAATATTTTTCCTGTATAATAACTTTGGGTAATAACAGGTATTAATCCATTTTCATCAAATTTCAAATTTTCAAACATAAAAAAAACCTCTAACTCAAACTAAAAAATATTCTACCATAAATTTAATTTAAAGCTGTGATAAAATAAAGAAAAAATTGGAGGTTTTTTATGCCGTATAGTATGACCGGTTTTTCTTTTATAAAGAAAAATATTGATAATTGTGAAATTTCTGTAAAGATTAAATCAGTTAATAATAAAGGGATAGATATTTCAATCAAAGGTAATAAAGATATTCTTTTTTATTTAGAACTTGATATCCGAAAAAAAGTCCAAGAATTCTTTGAAAGAGGAAGTTTTCAGATTTATATAAATTATGTAGATAACAATATTATTAATCTTGCTTTTGATGTAGAAAGTTTTAAAAATACATTAAACTCATTAAGAGATATATTTCAAAATATGAATTTAAATCTATCAGATGATAAACTTTATGATATTAGTTTTGCTTTAACAAATAAAGAAGAAAAAGAGATAGAGGAAGATAAAAAATCATTAATAATGGAAGTTTTAGAAGAGGCTTTGACAAAACTAAAAGAAGAAAGAAAAAAAGAAGCACAATTCTTGATTGAAGATATAGATTTGAGATTAAGCAATATATCTGATTTATTGGAAGAGGTAGAAAAGATAAAAGATGATATTATCAAAAGATATCAGGAAAAAATTTCTCTCAGAATAAAACAACTTCTTGGAGAAAATTTTTCTGAAAGGGCTTTTATTGAAAGTAGTATCATTGCTGAAAAAATGGATATAACAGAAGAAATAGTAAGATTAAAAGCTCATATATCTGCTTTTAAAGATATGCTTAAAAAAGATGAAGCCATCGGTCGTAAGCTTGATTTTTTAACCCAAGAGATGCTTAGAGAAGCAACAACAATGGGAAACAAAATTCCGGATTTAAGTAGTTTTACAGTTCAGATAAAATCAGAGATAGATAAAATAAAACAACAGGTTCAAAATATAGAATAGATTGCAAAACTAAAATTAATATTTATATTTAGGATTAGGAAAAGATATTTAGGAGGTTATAGAAATGGAATTTTTAAAAAGAAATGAGGCACCTTTAACAGAAAGCCAATGGCAAGAGATAGATAATACTGTAATAGAAACAGCAAGAAAAACATTGATAGGTAGGAGATTTATAGAAATCTCTACTTTACCTGACCCATCTATTCAATCTATTAATTATGATATTATAGACAGTGGAGATTATGGAGCTTGTGGATTATTTGGAGAACAGGAATGCGGAGTAGTTCAGATAAAAGATAGAAAATTTTTGCCATTACCGATTTTGTATAAAGATTTTAAAATTCATTGGAGAGATATAGAGTATGCAAAAAAAATAAATGCCGGTATAGATAAAAGTATAGTTGCAACTGCAACAGTGTCCGTTTGTATAGCAGAAGACCAGCTTATTTTTCACGGAGATGCTACCATTGGATATCCGGGACTTCTAAATGTTGTTGGTAGAAATTCTATATCAATTTCGGAGTGGAATAAAACCGGAAATGCATTTGAAGATGTTCTCCAAGCTATTCAGGTTTTAAATGATGCCGGATTTTACTCAAACTTTGCTTTAATATTAAATACAAAAGATTATGCAAAACTTCATAGAGTTTATTCAAATACAGGAATATTAGAAATAGAACAGATAAGAAAGTTATGTGATTTTGGAATATTTGCTACTCCTGTAATACCACCAAACACAGCAATAGTTCTCTCTGCAGGAATAGAAAATATGGATATTTTAGTAGCCCAGGATATGATAACAGCCTATATAAATTATGAAAATATGGATCATTATTTTAGAATATTTGAGATATTGGCACTGAGAATAAAAAGACCTGAAAGTATCTGCACAATAGAATAATATTTGTGGTAATATATATTAAAATTTGATTTTAAAGGAGGATTTTATGTTTAAAATTTTATTTTCATTGTTATCAGTTTTAGTTATCTCAAGTTTTACATTTGCAGCAGAGATAGTTTTTATTGATATCCAAAAAATTGTTAGAGACTCAGTAGCCGGAAAAGAAGCCCAAAGCATATTAGAAAACATGGCTAAAAAGGCTCAGGAAGAGATTTCTCAAAAAGAAAAAGCATTAAAACCAGGTGACCAAAAGGCTCAAGAAGAACTTCAAGCTTTAGCAGTTCAAAAACAACAAGAAATACTTGCCAAAAGAGAAGAGTTAATTCAATCTTTTATGAAAAATGTTCAGGATAATATCAGTTCTTTTGCAAAAGCAAAAAATTACACACTCATCATAGATAAACAGGCTGTTTTATACGGTAAAGATGAACTTGACAAAACAGATGAATTTTTAAAGTATTTTGATGAAAATTATAAAAAATCAAAAAAGTAAAAAAATAATAGCCCTACTGACCGACTTTGGAAATAAAGACGGTTTTGTAGGGTCTTTAAAAGCCGTTATCCTTTCAATAAATCCAAATATAGAAATAGTTGATATATCCCATGAAGTAGAATCTTTTTCAATACTTGAAGCCTCTATTATATTAAATGCTACTTATAAATATTTTCCAAAAGGAACCATATTTTTATCGGTAGTAGACCCAGGAGTAGGCACAGAAAGAGAAGCTATCATAGTAAAAACCGAAAATTATATATTCGTATCTCCAAACAATGGAATTCTTACCCTACCTTTAAAAAATGAAAAGATAAAGGAAATTGTTAAAATAGAAAATAAAAAATATATGTTAAAAAGTGATACGAACACATTTCACGGAAGGGATATTTTTGCACCGGTATCTGCTTACATATCAAGGGGAGTAGCATTAAAAAATTTTGGCAAAAAGTTAAAAAAAGATAATTTAGTGATAATGAAAGATATTTATCCGGAAGAAAAAGAAGATAGAATAATAGGTAAGGTTATAAAATTTGATAAATTCGGAAATGCTATTACAAATATTGATAAAATACCGGAAAATAGCAAAATATTATTTAGAGATTATCAGCTAAAAATATGTAATAATTTTCAAGAGGGAGATAAATATATTCCATCTTTGATAAAAGGAAGTTTTGGATTTTATGAAATATTCTTGAAAGAAAATAGTGCCAAAGATATACTTAATATAAATCTATTTGAAGAAGTCATAATTTTAAAATAAAGGAGAGGTTATGCAGTATAATAATAAACTCTATAAAAACCAGAGGGTTGCAGTTTTTTTAGATGTTCAAAATTTATATTACTCGGCAAGAGATACTTTTAATAGAAAAGTAAATTTTGAGACTGTTTTATATAAAGTTGTGGCAGATAGAGTTTTGATAAGAGCAATAGCCTATCTTGTAAAATTACAGGGGGTAGACCAAAAGAATTTTATAAATACATTAAAGCATATAGGTTATTATGTTAGAGAAAAAGAACCAAAAATATTTAAAAGAGTAGATGATACCGGCGTTTTATGGACTACTATAAAAGCAGATTGGGATATGGGAATAGCCATAGATGCAATATCATTATCTGAAAAAGTAGATGTGGCAATTTTGGCAAGTGGAGATGGAGATTTTAGTGAACTTGTTAGATTTTTGAAAACAAAAGGAGTAAAAGTAGAAATTGCAGCCTTTAAACAAACAGCTGCAAAAGAATTAATTGAAGTGGCAGATGAATTTATAGATTTATCCATCTTTGGTGAGGATATATTTTTGTAATTATGAGGTAAACATTATGAAAAAAAATAAAATTATTATTGTAGGGGCAGGTAGCTTTGGAATAGAAATAATAAAAAAAGTTATACAAAATTTTGATATAGTTGTCATAGAGTTTAAAGAGGAAAAGATAAAAAATTTAAATAATATTTTTAAAGAAGGAATAGAAATAATTCATGGAGATGCAAGTTCTATTCTTGTTTGGAAAAAACTGGATTTTTCCGATGTTGAATCTATAATAATAACTGTTAAAGATATAGATGTTTCTTTGGAGATATGTCGTTTAGTGAGAACAGTTTTCAATCAAAAAATGCTTATAATAGTTGTTTTATTTAATGCTGAAGAAAAATATAAATTTTCAGAATTTGATAATATCAATATAATAACTCCTACAGAGATAGTTTCTACTTCTATTATTTCCTTGCTTGAAAAAGGATATAAAATAGCAACAAATATTGGGTTAGGAAAAGGAGATATTATAGAAGTTAAAATTTCGGCTAAATCTAATCTTGTGGATAGAAAGTTAAAATATATAAACTCAACAAAATGGAAAGTTGCGGCTATTTATAGGGATAATAAAATAATATTACCATCAGATGATGAAAGATTAAAGATTGGAGATATAGTTATCTTGGTAGGTGAACCAAAAATATTAGAAAATATATCAAATATATTACTCAAAGGAGTGCCTCAATTCCCATTACAATTTGGAACAGATATTTTAATACCTTTTAATGAAAGATTTATGTATGTGATAGATGAGATTTCTTATATTATTAAATATATAAAAACCAATAAAGTTGTTATATTTCCTTATGAAAGTGATGAAAATGAAGTTTTAAATATTATCAAAGATAAATTTGAAAATTTTGAGATAAAATATAACATAATTAGATTATCAGATATTTTATTTTCAAATGAAAATGTTGCTTTTTATGTTTTTCCATTTAATGGTTTATCATTTTTTGAGAGATTAAAATTAAAAACAATTTTTGAAAATGCCAACAAACCTTTTTTAGTTTCTAAGGGAACTAATAGCTATTCATACATAGCTGTTTTAATGAATTCACCTAAGCCGGCATATACCTTGGAAATAGGTATGGAAATATCAAGGTTATTTAAGTTAGAAGTAATTCCGTTTTATGTAGCATTACCTAAATCTCTTAGAAAAGAGGCTGATGAAAAAGAATTAGGAGAAGTAACCAAAGTAATCAAAGATTTTGAAAAAATTTATAAAAAAAGTATGAATTTTAGCATATTAGAAGGAAATTCAGTAAAAGAAACATTAAAATATATGGAAAATTTTCCTTCTTCTCTTTTGATAATGTCATATAAAAATAAAAAAATATCCCTTTTAGAACCGTTGGAGCATTATTTAATTGCTAAAAAGTATAAATATTCCTCCTTAGTTATACCGGTAATTGGAGATTAAATATGCATACGACTGAAGCTCTTTTAATACTTGTTGTGTCCTTAGGTGCTTTTCTTATGCCATTTATAAGTAAAAAAATAAATATACCCTCTTCAGTTGCCGAAATATTCTTTGGTCTTATTATAGGATTATTTTTTTCTGAAATATTTAAACAAACAGAAATCGTTAAATTTTTAGGTGAACTTGGATTTATAATATTGATGTATTTAGCCGGTATGGAAATTAATTTTGAATTAATTAAAAAGTTAAAAACAAAAACTAAATTAATATTTTTATTAACAAATTTTCTGATAGTAATTTTTTCTTTCATCACAGTTTTATATTTTAATCTTCCTAATATATATGGTCTTGTTATACTTACTACTGCTATAGGCCTTTTATTTCCTATTTTAAAAGATTTGAATTTATTATCTACTAATTTCGGACAGGCATTACTTGTTATAGGTGGAATAGGGGAGGTTTTAAGCTTAATATTCATAACTATATATTTTGTAATAGCTAAAAATGGTTTTTCTATGGAAACATTGCTACATCTGATTAAGATATATGCTTTTTTTACTTTTGTGTATTTACTTTTGAAATTGTTTAAGCTTTTGGTTTGGTGGTATCCGGAAAAGATAATATCAGTTCTTAAAAGTGAAGGAATTTCTGAAATATCTGTAAGAATGAATATATCAAATATGTTCATATTTGTTTCCCTTGCAGTATTACTTGGTCTTGAGCCTGTTATAGGAGCATTTTTCGGTGGTATGATTTTTTCTGCTTTGTTTAAAGAAAAAGAAGATATAATTCATAAATTATCTTCTTTTGGATATGGATTTTTAATTCCTATATTTTTTATAGATGTAGGCTTGAGATTTAATCTTTTAGAACTTATTCAGCCTCATATAATTATTGAGGCTTTATTTTTAAGTATTTTAATTCTTTCAGTTAGATTTTTAGCCTCTTTAATTTTAAGGTTTGCCGGATTTTCTTTTAAAGAGATAATTTTAACACCTTTTGCTTTATCTTTTCCTCTTACTTTATTGGCTGCAATAGCAACAATAGGATACGAAATAAATTTACTTAGCAAAGATAATGCTTCTGCTATTCTCTTAACTGCTATCTTAACAGCATTTTTATATCCATTTATATTTAGAAATTTTGCAAAAAAATTATTATCATAATCTTTCTCTATAATAAATCTTAACCTTTTTTGGCTGGTATAAAATATCTGTAAGATACCAGCCGGCTATAAACCCACCTATATGGGCATACCAAGCTACACCACCCATATAAGTTGGGGTAATTAAAGCAAATAAAACTTGCATAATAAACCAATATCCTACAAAAAACCAAGCAGGAAGAACAAATCCAAAGAAAATAAACGGTGGAATAATAGTTAATATTCTTGCATTTGGGTAAAGTTTCATATAATACCAAAACCGAAAAGGAATGATAATTATATCACATTAAAAGCCTCCTTAATATAAGGATAAAAAGTTAAACTCTTAAGATGGTTTTCTGATAA
>NZ_FXTX01000009.1 GCF_900182795.1 Venenivibrio stagnispumantis | reverse complement strand
ACAGAACCAAGCACTCTTAAAGTTGATAAATCATATTTTGCTGGTATTTCTTCTCCAAATCTCATTAACATTCTTATTGCTGTTGGTGCTGTGTAAAATACATTTACTCCGTATTTTTCAACATATTCCCACCATATTCCAGGATGAGGATATACAGGAACTCCTTCCATTATTACAGAAGTTATACCATTTGCAAGTGGCCCATACACTATATAACTATGTCCTGTAATCCAGCCAATATCGGCAGTGCACCAATAGATAGTATCTTCTTTTACATCAAAAACTGCTTTTGTTGTTAGATATGTATTTACCATATATCCGCCGGTTGTATGTAATACTCCTTTTGGTTTTCCTGTTGTCCCTGATGTATAAAGTATGAATAATGGGTCTTCTGCATCCATTACCTCTGGCTCGCAAGTTTTTGGATGGCTTTTGATTAAAGTTTCAAAATCCACAACAAAATGCTCTTCAAATTCCTCAGACATATCTTTATCTCTATCCCAAAGGATAACTTTTTCAACAAAATCTAAATCTCTAATAGCTTCTCTTACAACCGGATAAAGAGGTATTCTTTTTCCTCTTCTTTTTGTATAAGTAGCTGTTATAACTACTTTTGCTTTTGCATCTTCTATTCTAATTTTTAAAGCCCCTTCGCTAAATCCGGCAAATACAACACTATGGATTGCTCCTATTCTTGCACAGGCAAGCATAGAGATTATAGCTTCTATTGTATTTGGCATATATATAGATACTCTATCTCCTTTTTGGACACCGAGGGATTTAAGCCCATTAGCCAATCTATTTACTTGTTCTAATAGCTCTCCATAAGTTATCTTTTTTTCATTTCCTTCTTCATCTACATATATGTATGCTACTTTATTTCTTTTTCCGTTTTTAACATGTCTATCAAGGCAGTTATAGGTGATATTTGTTTTTCCACCTACAAACCATTTTGCATAAGGATAATTCCATTCAAGGACTTTTTCCCATTTGGAAAACCATTCAAGCTGATTTGCTATTTCGCTCCAAAATTCATCCGGATTTTCTATTGATTTTTTATAAACAGATTCATAATCCGGAAAATTTGCTGTCTTTACTATCTCTTCCGGTGGGTAATACTTTTCCTGAACATTCAAAAGCAAATCTGTCTTTTCCATAATGAAACCTCCTTTGTTAAGATTTTTTAAAAAACGGTGAAGCATTATATATAACATCGTTTTATTTGTCAAATTTTTTATAATTAAATCAAGATTTTAAAACATTGTTTGATTTTGTTAAATAAAACAGTGTTTGATTTTTTAAATAAAAAATTAGATGACAAAAAACATCTTTTCTTTTATTGATTTATGTCATAATTTGTTATTATTAATAACCGGAGGTAATGTTATGAATAAACCTGAAATACTTGCACCTGTTGGACATTATGAAGGGCTTGCTGCTGTAATAAAGGCAGGGGCAGATGCTATATATATGGGCTGTGGAAAATTAAATCAGAGAGCCTTAAAATCTGAATTTGATATAAATGATGTAAAAGAGATTAGAAAAATTACACAAGATAAAGGAATAAAACAGTATATAGTTTTAAACTCAATAGTTTTTGAAGATGATTTGCCATTTATAAATGAAACCTTAGACCAGCTTAAAGAGATAGGAGTAGATGCAGTAATCGGTTGGGATATGGCTGTATTATCCGGAGCCATTCAAAGAGGTATAACAACTCATCTTTCTACAATGGCTTCTGTATCAAACTCACAGGCAGCAAAATTTTATGAATCTCTTGGAGTAAAAAGAATAGTTCCTGCAAGGGAAGTTAAACTGCAAGGATTATTAGACCTTAAAGAAAAAACAAATCTTGAAATAGAAATATTTGTCCATGGAGCAATGTGTATGGCAGTATCCGGAAGATGTTTTTTAAGTCACGATGTTTTTGAAACTTCCGGAAACAGAGGAGAATGTTATCAAGTATGCAGACATGAATTTGAAGTAAAAATAACATCAAAAAATACCGGAACAGATTTTATACTCGGTTCAGATTATGTTTTATCTGCAAGAGATTTAGTTACACTCAATTTTATAGATAGATTAATGTGGGCAGATAGCTGGAAAATAGAAGGCAGAAATAAAAACCCTGATTATGCATATCTTGTAACTTATGCTTACAGAGAAGCAAGAGATAGAATATTAAACGGAGAATGGAGCACAAAAGGTTATCAAGATTTATGGGATTTATTAGAAAGGGCATATCATAGAGAATGGGATAGTGGATTTTATTTCGGAGAAGGGTTATTTGGCTTAAATAAATCTATTGCAAAAGAGAAAAAATTATATGTAGGAGAAGTTATAAAATATTATCCAAAAATATCTGTAGCAGAAGTAAGAATAATAAATCATCCGATTAAAATTGGTGATACAATACATATTATAGGAAAAACTACCGGAGTAGTAAGACAAAAAGTAGAATCAATGCAGATTGATAGAAAAGATATTACAGAAACTGAAAGGGGAATGGTAATAGGCTTAAAAACAATAGATAAAGTAAGAGAAGGAGATAAAGTATATCTTATGCAAGAAGTATCAGAAGAGGAGTTATTGGCAGAAAAATCATTACGATGAAAAAATTTGTTGTAGGTATAACCGGAGCAAGTGGTTTTATATATGGAAAAAGATTAGTAGAAGAGCTTTCCAAAAACAATAAAGTCTATCTTATTGTTTCGCAGGCCGGTTATACCGTTATGGAAAAAGAAAATAATGTAAAAAAATCTGATTTTATAAAAAGTTTAAATGAAAATGTAAAAATTTTTGATAATAAGGATATAGCTTCTCCACTTGCAAGTGGTTCAAATATAGTAAAAACAGAGGGAGTTATAATAGCTCCCTGTTCTATGGATACATTATCTGCCATTGCAAATGGTGTAAGCTCTAATCTCATACAAAGGGTTGCAGATGTTGCATTAAAAGAAAGAAAAAAATTATATCTTCTTGTCAGAGAAATGCCTTTTTCAATAATTCATATACAAAATATGAAAAAAGCAACAGAAGCTGGAGCAATAGTAGCATCTGCTTCACCGGCATTTTACCATTATCCAAAAACAGTAGATGATATGATAAATTTTGTTGTAGGAAAAATTTTAGATACATTTGGTGTAGAGCATAATTTATATAAAAGGTGGAACAATGAAGCTCTCTGAATGTATAGATTTTTATATATCTTATATAGCAGATAAATCACCCCATACGGTAAAAAATTACAAATCCGATTTAAAACATTTTATACAGGCTATAGGAGATAAAGATATAGAAAATATAACAAAGGCAGATATAGCAAAATTTAGAATGTATCTACAGATGAATAAGAAAAAATCTTCAACAATAGCAAGAAAACTTGCATCTTTAAATTCATTCTTTCAATATTTTATAGATATAGAAATAATAAATGCTTCTCCTATAACAAAATCCCACAGACCAAAAGTTTCACAAAAAATACCAGCTTCATTATCAGACGAAGAGATAAAAAAAATTTTAGATAATATCCAAAGCCTACAAGATAAAGTAATAATATCAATGATGCTTACAACAGGTATTCGTTCTTCTGAACTTTTGAATATAAAAAGGAAAAATATTATTTTGTATAGAGAAAATCAAACTTACAGCATAGATTATGCAATAAATAATGGTTTAAAAGAAAATGATGTGGCATTTATTAAGATAAAAGGAAAAGGAGATAAGGAAAGAGATATTCCTATTTCCGGAAAAACCTTGGAAATATTAATTGAGTATCTAAAAGAGATACCTTTTGAAGATATCTTTCCTATATCTTATTACTCTTTATGGAGAAGAATAAAAAATATCGGGAAAAGCCTTGGAATAGAGCTTCATCCTCATAAACTTAGACATACAGCAGCAACTATGGCTTTAAAATCAGGAACAGAACTTAGAATTATTCAGGAACTACTTGGACATGCATCTCCTACCACAACAGCAAGATATGCAAAAGTCGGACAAAAAGCTCTTATTGAAGCAACAAAAATACTTTCAAATTTACTTGAAAAATGAGGTAAAATTTATATATTAAAAAATTTGCATTCGGAGCGTGGCGCAGGTGGTAGCGCACTGGCATGGGGGGCCAGAGGTCGCCCGTTCAAATCGGGTCGCTCCGACTAAAATAAATATATAAAGGAAGAAAGATGAGTAAATATAAAGTTTTACTTACAAATGATGATGGATACCAATCGGAAGGTATATTACAAATAAGAAAAGCTCTGATAGATGCAAATTTTGATGTGGTTACTATTTCTCCTGATAGAAATATGAGCGGTACTTCCCACTCTCTAACATTTACAAGACCTTTAAAAATTGTGAAAAAAGAAGAAAATTTTTATTATATTGTTGATGGAACTCCGGCAGATTGTGTTCATCTTGGCGTAAATGTTATACTAAAAGAAAAACCGGATTTATTAGTTTCCGGTATAAATACAGGGCCAAATATAGGAAATGATATTTTTTATTCCGGAACTGTAGGAGCAGCAAGGGAAGGAACTTTATTTGGTATTCCATCGGTTGCTTTTTCTGTAGCATCTTCTAAAAATCCGGATTTTGAGAATGCATCAAAAATAGCCTTAAAAATTATAAAAAAAGTTATTGAAAAAGGCTTACCAAAAGGAACATTATTAAATGTAAATATTCCAAATAATCCAAAAGGTTATTTACTTACAAAGCAAGGAAGAGGTGCTTATAAAGAAGAGATTGTTAAATATTTATCTCCAAGTAAAGAAGAGTATTGGTGGATAGGTGGAGAAGAAGCTTTATTTGAAGAATGTGAATCCGGAACAGATTATACAGCCATAAAAAATGGTTTTGTATCAATAACCCCTATCAAACTTGATTTAACCGATTATGATAGCTTAACATTCTTAGATGAAACAGGATTTTTAAAGATAGATTAATATCTAATATTTCCATCCTCTATATAGATAATCCTTCTTGCATATTTTGCTATTTCAGGGTCATGGGTTACCATTATTATTGTTTTGCCTTCTTTATTTAAACTACTAAATATATCCATTATCTCAAATGCCGTTTTTCTGTCTAATGCGCCGGTTGGCTCATCTGCTATTATAAGTTCAGGGTCATTTATTAAAGCCCTTGCAATTGCTACCCGTTGTTGTTGTCCTCCTGAAAGCTGAGATGGTTTTAGGTTTATCTTATCTTTCATTCCTACCTTTTCAAGAAGAAATATAGCTCTATCTTCTGGAACATCTTTTGAAGAGTATAATGTAGGAACTAAAACATTTTCTTTTGCAGTTAGATATTGAATTAGATAAAACTGCTGAAAAACAAATCCTATATGCTCATTTCTTATTTTAGATAAAGTATCATCATCTAAGGATGATATATCTTTTCCTTTAAAAAAATATTTCCCTGATGTTGGAGTATCAAGACAACCGATTATATTCATTAATGTTGTTTTACCCGAACCAGATACCCCCATTATACATACAAACTCCCCTTCTTCTATTGTTAGATTTACTCCTTTTAAAACCTGTGTTTCTATATCGGCTGTTTTATATATTTTTATTATATTTTGTAGTTTTATTAAGCTCAATGCTTAGCCTCTGGTAATATTAGCTTTGTGGCAACAATATCTCCTTCTTTTAATCCTTCTAAGATTTCTGTGTATTCAGAAGTTATCCAACCGGTTTTTACTTTAACTTTTGTTATCTTTTTTCCATCTACTTTATAAACTACTTGGTTATTTTCTTCAAATTTAACTGCTGAGTTTGGAACTACCAATGCATTTTGTTTTTCACCGGTTATTATTTTTGCATAAACAGTCATCTGAGGTTTTAAAAATAATGCATCTTCTTCTTTTGCTTTAACTATTGCAAGATAATAAACAATATTATCCTTTACAACAGGCTCCGGATATATTTTAGATATAACACCTTCAAACTTTTTCCCCGGATATGCATCTGCAGTATATTCTACCTTTTGTCCTTCTTTTATCTTTCCTATATCTGTTTCATCTACATAAATCTGTATTTCTACTTTTGTTGGGTCTAATATTGTAATTAAATTTGCAACCTGCAAGCCGGCTACAACCGTTTCTCCTTCTCTTGCAGTTACATTAGATACTATCCCATCAATTGGTGAGTATATTTCTGTGTATGTTGTTCTTACATTGTTTTTTGTTAGGTTTAATTTTTTTATCTCTACATCTTCTTTTGCTATTCTTAGCTGGGTTTCATACTCCTTTTTTACCCTTTCCAAACTTTTTTCTGCCTGTTCCAATGAAGCTTTTGCAGATTCATAATCCCTTTTAGCCTGTTCTAATGCCTGATAAGTTGTATATTCTTTTTCTATCAGTGATTTTTGTCTTTCTAAATTCCATTTCGCATAATTATAATTTGCTTTAGCTTGCTCCAAAGCCTTTTCTGCTTCTTTTATTCGTAGAGGATAAGTTTCCTGTATTTGATATAAAGTATCTAAGGATTTTTGATAATCTTTTTGGGCTGTCTGAGTATCAATTAATGTTTCCCTTTGGTCTATAATTGCTATTAGCTGTCCTTTTTTTACTTTATCTCCTATATCTACATTCATTTTTACAATTGTTCCTGTTGCCCTTGCTCCTACCTTTACATAGGCATTAACCTGTGGCTGAACTATTGCAGTAGCATCAATAGTGTTTATTATATTTTCCCTCTTTACAACGGCTGTTTCTAATACTTTTATCTCTTCTTTATTTTTAAAAAATTTGTTATATATTCCAAAAATCAATATTCCTATTATAATAATAACTATCAAATAAATTAATTTTTTCATTTTTGCCTCGCTATATCTTCCAATTTGTAAATATTTAGCTCTCTTTCAAGATTTGATACAGAGATAGCTATATCTAATAAACTATTAATATAGGTTTCATGGGCATTTGCAAGTAATGTTTCGGCAGTAGTTAAAGATAGTATATCTCCGGTTCCGGCTTTGTATTCTCCAATTGCCTGTTCATAATTTTGTTTAGCCTGTTCCAAAGTAGTTTTAGAGGCATTTAATTTTTCAAATGATGTTTCCAAATCAAGATATTTGTTGTATAGATTAACAGATATTGTTCTTTCAATTTCTTTTAATCCATTCAACGCAGCTTTTTCCTGTTCTTTTGCCGATAAATAATTAAACTCCCGTTTAAAACCGGAAAATATATTCCATTGTAATCCAAAAGAATAAACATTATAATCATTTTTAACATTTGTTAAACTTGAATATCCATTATTAAAAGAAGCCTGTAAATACAAAGAAGGTAAATATTGAGCTTTAACTAAATTTATACTTTCTTTTGCTTGGTTTAAAATATACTTTTGATATTTATATTCCGGTCTATTTTCCAAAGCTATCTGTTTTAATTTATCAAATTGTGGCAAACTCATTTCTGAAATCTCTTTTAAGACTTTCTCATCTAAGCTAATTTCTTCTTCTAAATTATTTCCTATTAAAGAATTTAGATTAGAAAGAGATTTTTTATAATCATTTTTTGCCTGAATCAAAGATAATTTTGCATTTTCAAATCTTACCTTTGCTTGTAAAACATCTGAAAGTTTAACTAATCCAAGTTCCTTTTTTTCTATGGCTATTTCATAATCTATCTGGGCATTTTTTACTGCAATTTCTCTTATCTCTGCAATCTGTTTTAAAGCAATGGTTTGATAATATGCAACTTTTACATTATAGATAATATCTGATTTTGTTTTATTTAAAAGCTCTTCATAACTTTTATATGTATAAAAATTTATTTTGCTTCCAAAATATGTATTACCACTATCAAATAAATACCATATAACATTTAAAGCATGGTTTCTGCTAAAAAAATCATAAGGGTTATAATCTGTATATTTTGAATAATTGAAACTATAACTAATTTGAGGGAAAAATCCGGATTTTGAAGCTTGATAATTATAATAACTTTGCTCTTTATTATGTATTGCTTCTTTATATTGAGGTAGATTTGTTAAAGCCATATTTATAGCTTCATCTAAGGTTAAAGCAAAAACCGATTTATAAAAAATTATTATAAATAGTAATATTTTTCTCATATTTCTGTTTTATCTACATAATTAATTATTTTTTCAAACTGCTTTTTTGTTAAAATTGATTGAACAGCTTTTAATAAATTTATATCATATAAAGATAACTGAGTTTTTAGCTGGGCTATATCAATCAAAAGCTGTTTTACAACATCAGGATTGTTTTCTTTCAATACTACTTCTTTTAATCTTTCTTCTTCCTCTTTTATTTTTTTTGCTTTTTCAAACATTAAAGGATAATATCTTTCATTTAACTCTTTTATTTGAGATAACTGCTCCGGCGAGAGATTAAGTTGAGATAGATTTTCTGATATAACTTTTATTATATTAAATCTATATGTTAAAAAATATTCATCCGGTATATCATCGTATGTTATCAAAGCTGCATTTTTCTTGTATATCTGCCCTGCATTCGTAGTATAAATTAAGATAAAAATAATTAAAAATATCTTATTCAATTCTTGACTCCACAAAAGTTAGATATAATAATTATTATAACAAAATTTTTTAGATTAGTTTTTTAACTTTTCTTCTATTTTATTTTTTACCATTTCTACTATTTCTTCATAACTAAGGTTAGCCGGATAAACCGGTTCTAAGTAAGATATTTTGATTTTATGAGGTCTTGGAAATTTAGCATTTATAGGATAGCTTTCAAAAGCACCTTTTATAGTTACCGGTATAATTGGTAATTTTAACTCTTTACTTAAAATCGCAAAAGCCTTTTTGAAAGGTAATAAATTCCCATCTCTTGTCCTTGCACCTTCCGGAAATATCACAATATTTTTTCCATTTTTCAACAAATATGCAGATTTTTGTAAAGATAGTTTTAAATCTTTATTTATATTTACTGTAATTATATGAAAATTATCTGCTATAAATTTTCTAAATTTTGACCTAAAATAACTTTCTTCTGCTAAAAAATATGTATTTTCCAATATATTATCAGGCAAAGATGCTACTATCAAAAATCCATCAAGATAACTTTGATGATTTGGAGCTATGATAAATGGTTGATTTGGAAAATATGAATAATCTATCTCTAAATTAAAATATAGTTTAAAAATAGGTTTTAATATTTTTTTCAACAATTTTATATTGAATTTTTTTTCTTTTATCTCTACCTGCTCTATATTTTCTAATATTTTTGCCCAGTTTATTTCTTGGATTTCTATCTTTTGTTTTCTCTCTTTTATTAAATTTGATAAAGATAAAACTGTTAAATTATTGGCAAGTTCTTCTTCTGTAATATCTACTCCAAATATCTCTTTTATAGCTACTAATAACTCAATTTTATCTAAAGAATCAAGCCCTAAATCTATCTCAATATTATCTGTCGGTAATATTTTTATCTCTTTTTTGTATTTTAAAGATAAAGTTTTAATAAGATAATCTTTTAATATTTTATATTCTTCATCTTGTGGCTCAGGGATTTCTTTTATTTCTTTTGGTTTTTCCTCAAGGAGTTCCTGTAATTTATATCTTTTTATTTTTCCGAGTCTTGTTTTTGGAAGTTCTGTATCTACAATTTTAAAACCATTTATTTTTTTATAACTTACTGCATTTAAATTATATTTATCTATCACTTGCCATTTTATTGTTTCATATATATTTGTTACTGTCTCTTTTTTTAATATCTCAAAATCCGGATATATAATTGCAAAAAGCTGTCCTTCTTTTTCTACTACTGCTATCTCTTTTATATATTTTGAAATTTTTAATATTCTGTTTTCTATTTCTTCCGGATTTATATTTTTACCATTTGGTAAGACGATAATCTCTTTTTTCCTTCCAGTAATATATAGATAACCTTCTTCATCTATATAACCTAAATCTCCGGTATAAAACCAACCGTCTTTTAATACTTTTTCCGTTTCTTCCGGTTTATTATAATATCCTTTAAATACATTTTTTCCTTTTACAACTATTTCCTCATTTTCTATTTTTACCTGAACACCTTCTATTGGTTTTCCTACAGAACCAAGTTTTATTTTATCCGGTGGATTAAATGAAACAATAGGAGATGTTTCTGTCAAACCATATCCTTCTACAATTTTAAATCCAAGAGCCCATAAATCTTTTGCTACTTCTAAATCAAATTTTGCACCACCACTTACAAAAAATTTAATATTTCCACCAAATACTTTATGAACCTTTTTAAACAAAATCTTAGATAATTTTTGAGAATTTATTACCGTAGATATTTTAAATAGAGTTTTAGCAAAAAAGTTCTGATTTATTTTTTCAAAAATCTTTTGATGAAATAGATAATATAATCTTGGAACACCAATTAAGATTGTTATTTTATATTTTTGCATTGTTGATAAAATATCTTCTGCAGATAACTTTGGTAAAAAAATTATAGTAGCTCCAATATGCAAAGGAACAAGCAAAGAAACCATAAGCGTATAAGAATGATGAAATGGTAATATTGCTATTGTTTTATCTTCTTTTTTTGCAATATTTTCCTTTTTTATACTATCTATATTAGAATATAAATTTTCAAAACTCAGCATTACTCCTTTTGGATTTCCGGTTGTTCCGGAAGTATATAATATTAATGCGATATCTTCCATTTTTGGATTTATAAGCTCTATATCTATTTTTTTAAAACTAAGCTCTTCAAAAATAATAATATTTTCAAAATTTATATCTTTTAAAATCCGGCTATTATTTTTTGAACAAAATATTAAAGAAGGTGAAGCATCATTGATTATATACTCAACATCTTCTTTTGAAGAAAGATAATCAATAGGGATAGCAATACTATTTTTTTGCCATATCCCGAATAATGCATAAATCCATTCAGGTCTATTTTCAGAAAAGATTGCTACTTTTGTATTTTCCGGCACCAAGCTTGAAAAAAATTTTATATTTTCAATAAGCTCCTTATATGAAATCTCTTTATCTTGATATATTAATGCTGTTTTTTCAAAATCTGTAAGCATTTTAATATATCTTTTCTTCTCCCTCCGGTCTTGTGTTCCATCTTTTATGTGTCCATAAATATTGGTCAGGATGTTTTTTGACGGCTTCTTCTACTTTTTTTGTATAAGCCTGTGTTAAATTTAATACATCTTCTTCAAAATTTCCAGTTATTTTATAATTAACTTCTTGTATTTCACATTTATAAATTTTTTCTTTTTCATCAAAATAATCATAAGCAAATAAAACCGGCTTTTTATACTTGATAGCAAGTTTTGCAGGAAAATTAACGGTAGATGCCTTTATACCGAAAAAATTAACAAAATTTCCCCTATGTGCCAATGCATTTTGGTCAACAAGGAAAGAAATTATTTTTTTATCCTGAAGTAAATTTATAAATGTTTTCATAGGTTGGTCGTGGAAGATTATATTTATTCCACTATTTGTTCTTATATCAGTTATTAACTTATTTATTTTTTCATCTTTTTGTCTATAAGCAAGGCTTGATATACCATCTAAATATGCAGATAAACCGGCTCCACACATCTCCCAACTTCCTATATGGGCAGATACAAATATAAACCCATCTTTTTTATATTCTTTTGCAATATCTAATCCTTTCGTGATTTTAAATATCTCTTTAATATAACCGGATTTTACATACTCGGGTTGTCTTGGAAATTCTATTAATACTCTACTGATATTTATAAGTGATAATCTTGCTATATTTTCTTTCCAATTTTTATCTTTTTCCGGAAATGCTATATCTAAATTTTTAAATATAACATCTTTTCTATAACCGAGTTTCCATAATAAATTACCAATCTGATTTGCTCTTTTTAAGGCTTTTTCTCTACTAATTGAAGAAAAATATTTAAAAATTGATTTTATTAAAAACTCTTTCATTTGGTTATTAATGTTTTAATGATATTTTCTGCTTTTTTTAAAAATTGTTTATCTTTATCAAAAGAAAGGAGTTTTTCTGCTTCTTCTATTGAAACGAAAACTGCTTCATCTATCTCTTCTTTTTGTGGTGTTATCTCTCCACCTTTATATCTAAGTAGATAATAATAAACAAATTTATGGATAGTATCTATCCCTTTTCTGTAATAATATTCAACATTTCCAAGATAATCTATAATCTCTCCTTCTATGCCTGTTTCCTCTTTTATTTCTCTTACAGCTGCATTTTCCTTAGATTCTGTTTTTTCAATATTTCCTTTTGGAAAAGACCATCTATCCTTGGTTCTGACTAATAAAACATATATTTTGTTATCTTCCTCTTTAAAAACAATACCACCTGCTGAAAATTCCCATTTTATGCTCATCTCACACTCCTATAAATAGTATTAATAATAAAGATAAAATAACAATTCCTGCTATTTCTAAAACCAATCCAAATTTAATCATCTGTGAAAGTTTAATATATTTTGTGCCATAAACAATAGCATTAGGTGGCGTTGCAACCGGTAACATAAATGCAAAACTTGAAGCAAATACAACAAATAATACAGGGTAGAATATATCTATATTATACTCCTTTAATACTGCAATAACAATAGGAGCAAATGTTATTACTGTAGCTGTATTTGAGCTTATTTCTGTAATTAAAACTGTTAATATAATAAAGAAAATAAGCAATAACAATATATCCTCTTTTGAGAAAAGGATACTTATTTTTTCACCAATATATTTTGCTAAACCGGATTTAGATATTATATTTCCAAGAGATAATCCACCGGCAAATAATAAAACTGTATCCCAATCAACAGATTTTATATCTTCAGCAGTTAAAATAGGATTTTTTTCTTCATCTTTTAATATAAATAATAAAGAAGCAGATAATAATGCAACTAAACTTTCCGGAATATCAATAACTGCTGATAAAAACCATAAAAAAATTGCCAATCCAAAAGCGAGGATAATTTTTATATCGGTTTTATTAAAATTCTCTTTTTTTGAAGAAAATATAATATTTTTTACAGCTTGATAATCAAGCTCTATATTTCTTATTTTAAATTTTGTATATAAAATCATAACCAAATACATAAAAACAGCTATTGGAAAAGCTATCTTTATCCAATCTAAAAATGTTATTTTATATCCTTCTTCTCTTAAAAATCCAACACCAACTATATTTGTAGGAGAACCAACTATTGTTGCAACGCCTCCAATAGAAGCTCCAAAAGCAATCGTCAAAAGTATATATGCACTGAAATTTTTTATTCCTTTGACATTTTTTTCTTTTAATAAATTTATAACACCAATTGCCATTGGAAGTAGCATAGCAGTTGTAGCAGTATTACTTATCCACATAGATATAAGAAATGATATTAAACTAAATCCTATTATTATGGATATAGAATTTTTCAAAAATATCTCATTTGATAAAAATCTTAAAGCTATTTTTCTATCAACACCATGTTTTGACATTGCATAAGCTATTAAAAAACTTCCTATAAATAGAATTATAACCGGATTTGAAAAACCGGAAAAAGCATCTTTTATATCAATAACACCGGTAAGAACTGCTATTGATACACCAATCAGTGCAGTAATAGATACAGGTATTGGCTCTGTTAGCCATAATATCACACAAAAAACAATTATAGATAAAGTTATTTTTGCAGGGATAGGTATATCATAAGGAGCTATATATAATAAAGTTGCTATTAAAGGTGCAAATATTAATCCTGCCGTTTTTTTATCTATCTTCATCTTCTACTCTTATTAATACTGTTTTCTCTCTGGTTAAATTATTTTCTTCTATCTCTTTTATTGCTTTTTGGATACTATTTTCAGAAGCAGTATGGGTTAATATAACAAGTGGAACTATCTTTTCATCATTTTTCTGATATTTTTGCAATACTTTTTCTTTTTGGATAACTGCCGCTATACTTATATTATATTTTGCAAAAATTGTTGCAACTTTTGCAAGAATACCGGTAATATCAGGAACAGTAAATCTTACATAATATCTTGTAAAGAAATCTTTTACCTTTGTAAGATTTAAATCTTTATGTTGCCAATTTAAAGATGTTATTTCTATCTCTCTACCTATATTTAAGGATATACTTTTTGCAATATCTACAATATCACTAACTACTGCACTTGCTGTTGGTAGGCTTCCGGCTCCTTTTCCGTAAAACATAGTTTCTCCAACACTATCTCCTTCAACCATTACTGCATTAAACACTCCATCAACCTTAGATAAAGGATGATTAGCCGGTAAAAATGTAGGATTTACTCTTATCTCAACCTCTTCTCCGTGGGCTTTACCTATTGCTAATAGCTTTAATATATATCCAAGCTCTTTTCCAAGTTCTATATCAAGTATATCTATATTTTCTATTCCTTCTTTATATATTTTTGAAAAATCTACATATCCACCAAATGCAAGAGATGACAATATAGCTATTTTATGGGCAGCATCTGTTCCGTTTATATCAAGGGTTGGGTCTGCTTCTGCATATCCTTCTTTTTGAGCTTCTGATAAAGCAGTTTTAAAATCTTTTCCTTCCTTATACATACTTGTTAATATATAATTTGTAGTTCCATTTAAAATACCATAAATTTTATTTATATTATTTGCTATAAGCCCTTCTCTTAATGCTTTTATTATTGGTATCCCGCCTGCTACTGCTGCTTCAAAACCTATTCTGATATTCTTTTTTTCTGCTTCTTTGAAAATTTCCTTTCCTTTTTCTGCAAGAAGTGCTTTATTTGCAGTTACAATATTTTTATTTTTATTGATAGCTTCCATCATTAATTTATAAGGAAATTCTATTCCACCTACAACTTCAACAATTATATCAATATCTTCATCATTTAATATATCATCTATTGAATTTACCCTTTTTGATTTGTCTATTTCATAAGGAAATTTTTTATTCCAGTTTCTTGTGAATACTTTTTTTAAATTTATATCAACATTTGATTTTTTTCTGATTAACTCTCTTTTTTCTTCTAAAATTTTAGCTACACCATTCCCAACAACACCATACCCTACAATAGCAACATTTATTGTTTTCAAACAAAAACCTCCGAACTTTTATATAAAAATTATATCAAAAAAAGAAAAACCTCCCTCTCTTTTTGGAGAGGGAGATTATAGGAGGTAAGCCGTGGGAAAGGAGGGATATTAATGCTTGGTTAATAAACATTAACTAAATAATAGTATATACTAAAATAAAAAAAATACAACTGTAATTTTTAATAAGAAAAAATTTCCCCTATCACAGAGGATGGAGGAAAGTAGAGATTATCTTTTGATTTTTTTGAAAATTCTTTTCTTTGGTTTTTCTTCAAAACTTTTTTCTGAGGATTGATTAATCAGCTCAATATTTGCCTTTGTTTTAGATTTTATGTTTTTAAATTGTCTTTCTTCTGATGGTGTGAATATAGATATAGCTACTCCTTCTCTTCCGGCTCTACCGGTTCTACCTATTCTATGTATATAGCTTTCCACATCTCTTGGAAGTTCATAATTTATTACAAGGTCAACACCTTTAATATCAAGTCCTCTTGCTGCTACATCTGTTGCAACAAGTATCTTTAAATTATCTGTTCTAAAACGTTTTAATACATTTTCTCTTTTTGCTTGAGAAAAATCACCATGTATTGCAGAAGCATTAAAACCTTCTTTCTGCAATTTGTTTGCAACTTCATCTGCCATTTTCTTAGTTTGTGTAAAGATTATTGTTTTTACATCTTTGTTTTCATTTAAGATTTCTTTAAGTTTTTCAAATCTATCTTTTTCATCTACTTTGTAAGCTATCTGTTTTATTCTATCTACCGTTACTTCTTCCGGTTTTATTCTTATAGTTTCGTAATCCGGATTTAAAAATTCTTCTGCAAGTTCTAATATAGCTTTTGGCATTGTTGCAGAGAATAAAAGATTTTGTCTATTTTCCGGAAGTTCATTCATAATATCCTCAATATCTTCTATAAAACCCATTTCAAGCATTCTGTCTGCTTCATCTAAAACAAATATTTTTACATTATCAAGTTTTAGATGTCCTCTTTCTATTAAATCTTTTACTCTTCCGGGTGTTCCAACTACTACCACATCGCTACCTTTTTTAAGAAAATCTATTTGGTGTTTTATAGATTTTCCACCATAAACTGCCAATACAAAAACTTTTTTAAATTTACCTAAATCTTTAATTTCTTTTGCTACTTGGATAGCAAGTTCTCTTGTTGGGACTAAAACGAGAGCTTGAATTTTTTTCTGTTTTGGATTTACCATATCAACTATTGGAATTCCAAAAGCCGCTGTTTTTCCTGTTCCTGTCTGAGCCTGGGCTACTACATCTTTTTTCTGCATAACTACCGGAATAGCTTTTTCTTGAATTTCTGTTGGATGGGTATATCCCATTTTTTCAATAGAAGCTAATGTCTCCTGAGAAATACCAAGATTTTTGAATGTTTTTTCTGACATAAAAATGTCCTCCTAAAATAAATTTTTAAGAGGAAAGAATCTTCTGATTATCAGATTACCCCTACCTGATATACTTTGAGGATTTTTTCCTCTTTTGATGATATATAGTATATAATATTTTTTGAAAAATGCAAATGGAAAATTTTTTAAAAAAAATAAAAGCTTACTTAGAGGTTATAAAGTTTAGTCATACGATTTTTGCGTTGCCTTTTGGGTTATCTGCTATCTTTATTTTAGAAAAAGGTTTTCCATCTTTTTATAAATTATTTTGGATAACTATTGCTATTATTGCCGGTAGAACTGCCGGAATGGCTTTTAATAGATTTTTTGATTTACCTTTTGATAAGTTAAATCCAAGAACAAAAAATTGGTCATCTGTTACCGGTGCAATAAAGGATTATGAACTTTTAATTCTTGGTGTTTTATCTTCTATTGTTTTGATTTTTTCTGCTTATATGCTAAATAAGTTAGCTTTTTTACTTTCACCGGTTGCTTTATTTTTTCTTATTTTATATCCACTTGGAAAAAGATTTACTAATTTTGTCCATCTTTTACTTGGAATTGTTTATTTTTTAATTCCAATAGCTGTTTCTATTGCTTTAAAAGGTAATGTAGAGCCTTCTATGGTATTCTTAGGACTTGGAATGGCTTTTTGGGTTTCCGGTTTTGATATTCTTTATGCTCTACAGGATATAGAATTTGATAGAAAATATGGCATTCATTCTATACCGGCAAAATTTGGTGTTAAAAAATCTTTGATATTTGCAAGATTTTTTCATTTTTTAACATTTTTATTTATAATTTTAACCGGAATTTATGCAGATATGGGTAAAATATATTTTATTGGAGTGTTTATTTTATCTACATTTTTATTATATGAACATCTTTTAATAAAAGAAAATGATTTATCAAAAATAAATAAAGCATTTTTTACCATAAACGGATATATTAGCATTTTCTACTTTATATTTGTAATTTTTGATGTGTATTTAAAACTATAGATTTTTCATAGGAGTGTATTACTAATATGTTTTCTTTAGTTTTCGTTGTTATGTTTGCTTATCTTTTATGGTGGATTGTTTTACCGGTAGCCGGTGTTTTTATTTTTATTTATACCGGATTAATGATTTTTTCTCTTGTTTATTCGCTATTTAGCCATCCAAAATCAAAAATAGATGAAATTGTTGAAGAGGCTAAAAAGACTAAATCTAAAGAAGAGCTTAAGTATCCTTATGTTCGTTAAAATTTTATTCAAAAAATTTTACCTTACGGTTTAAACCGTAAGGTTTTTTATTCTTCTATTACTTTTATAGTTTGAGCTACTTTTTTAGCTTTTGCTCTTGCTTCTTCTATTGTGTCTGCTGTTGCAAGGGCTACACCCATTCTTCTTTTCGGTCTTGTTGTCGGTTTCCCAAAGATTCTTACTTTTGTATCCGGTATAGCTAAAGCTTCTGCTAAACCTTCATAATAAGGGGCTACAGAGTAGCTTTTAGCATGGAAACAATAAGAAGCAGAAGGAGAAAGCAATTTAATATTTATCGGAAGTCCTAATATAGCTCTTAAATGTATTTCAAATTCAGACATATTTTGAGATATTAATGTTACCATTCCGGTATCATGAGGTCTTGGAGATATTTCATTAAACCAAACTTCATCTCCTTTTACAAACATCTCACATCCAAAAATACCATATCCTCCAAGGGCATCTGTAATTTTTTTTGCTATATCTTTTGCTTTATTTAAAGCTATTTCACTCATAGGATGAGGTTGCCAGCTTTCCCAATAATCACCTTCTACCTGTATATGCCCTATTGGTTCGCAAAATAAAGTTCCTTGATTTTTTGTTCTTACTGTCAATAGAGTTATCTCATAATCAAAATTTATAAATTCTTCTATTATTACTTCTGAACCTTTTCCTCTTGCATTTTCTTGAGCATAATACCAAGCTTTATCTATATCTTCTTCCGTTTTTACTACAGATTGTCCTTTTCCGGAAGAACTCATAACCGGTTTTACAACTGCCGGCAATCCTATTTCTTTTATTTTTTGTCTATATGTATCTATATCAGATGCAAATGCATATTTTGATGTTTTGAGTCCTACCTCTTCTGCTGCAAGTCTTCTTATACCTATTCTGTTCATTGTATATTTTACTGCCTTTGCACAGGGAACTACATTAAATCCTTCTTTTTCAAGCTCAACTAATATATCAGTATCTATTGCTTCTATTTCCGGCACTATAAAATCCGGTTTTTCTCTATATACTATATTTTTTATCTGATTTGGATTTTTCATATCTATAATATAAGATTTATGAGCAACCTGAGCTGCCGGTGCAAATTGGTAATTATCTACTGCTATAACTTCAAGGCAAAGCCTCATAGCTTCTATAACAAACTCTTTTCCAAGTTCCCCACTACCAAGAAGTAAAATCTTTGTAGCATTGTAACTAAGAGGTGTTCCTATTCTCATATTTTACCTCACACACTTACATTAAATTCTCTAAGAGCTTCATTTAAAGATGTTTTCTTATCTGTTGATTCTTTTCTTTTTCCTATGATTAAAGCACATTGGATGCCATATTCTCCGGCAGGGAATTTTTTGGTTATTGTTCCAGGAACTACTACACTTCTTGCCGGCACTCTTCCTCTATATTCTACCGGCTCATCACCGGATACATCTATTATTCTTGTTGAAGCAGTAATTACTACATTTGCACCAAGGACTGCTTCCTCTTCTACAATTACTCCTTCTACAATGATACATCTTGAACCGATAAAGCAGTTATCTTCTATAATTACCGGTCTTGCAGAAGGAGGCTCTAAAACTCCGCCAAGTCCAACTCCACCAGAAAGATGAACATTTTTACCAACCTGAGCACAAGAACCAACGGTCGCCCAAGTATCTACCATAGTTCCGGAGCCTACATAAGCACCTATATTTACATAAGATGGCATAAGTATTGCTCCCGGTTCTATATAGCTACCATATCTGGCAGTAGCCGGAGGAACAACTCTTACACCTCTTTCTTTATAATTTTTCTTTAAAGGTATTTTGTCATAATATTCAAATGGCCCAACTTCCATAACTTGCATTTCTTGAATAGGAAAATAAAGCAAAATAGCCTGTTTAATCCATTCATTTACAATCCATTCTCCATTTATCTTTTCAGCAACCCTAATTTTACCATTGTCCAATAAATCAATGGTTTCTCTTACAGCATCTTTATATTTTTTCTCTTTTAATAAATCTCTGTTATTCCAAGCTTCTATTATTAACTGTTTTAATTCTTCCATTATATCCTCCTATTTTAGATTTTCTTCTTCTTTTTTTAGTTCTTCTATTAAATTTTTATTTTCAAATTTTTTCATTCTTTCATCTTGTTGATTTAATCTTTTCATAAATTTAATACCAAAAACTATCGCCAATATAAAAATACTCCACGCTATAAGATGTATCAAACCCATCAAAGGAGGATGGGAATTATCAGCCTGAACATTTACAACCTGTTGAAGTGGCTCCATTTCTTCACCTCATTTATTTTCAGACTAAAAACTCTAAATGTGATAGCTATCATAGCATAAAATTACTTATAATAATATAGTATAACAAAATCATTGGAGGCATTCAAATGGCATTGCAAGGAGTAATTGACGCTCTGAAAAAAACCACCTTAGAAGAGATAGGAGTAAGTTTTAGTATTGCAGATTTAATGAAAGATTTAAAAATTGAAGGAGATGATATTTATCTTTTAGTATTTTCTCCATCTGATAAATACCATCAATTAATAAAAGAAAAAGTAGAAAAAGCTCTAAAAAGTATAGGTGCAAAAAATATAAAAATAGAATTTACAGACCAACCACCTGTAAAACAATCTCAACCTCCTCAACCACCACCGGCAGCAAATCCTTTTGAAACAAGAAGAAGAATACCAAATGTAAAAAAAGTTATTGTTGTAGCTTCCGGTAAAGGTGGTGTAGGTAAATCAACAGTTGCAGTAAATTTAGCAGCTGCTTTGAAAAGAATGGGATACAATGTTGGCTATCTTGATGCAGATATGTATGGTCCAAGTGGTCCAACAATGCTCGGAGCCAAAGATAAAAAAGTTATGGCAAGACAAACTCCTCAAGGAGATGTTATTATAGCTCCTGAAAGCCACGGTATAAAAGTTATGTCCATAGGATTTTTACTTCCATCAGAAGATACACCGGTTATATGGAGAGGTCCAGTATTATTTAAAGCATTGACTCAGTTTTTATTTGATGTAGATTGGGGAGAAGAAGAGTTAGATTTTCTTGTTATAGATTTACCACCGGGAACCGGTGATGTCCAGATAACCCTTGGACAAACAGCAGAAATAGATGGAGCAGTAATAGTAACAACTCCTCAAGATGTTGCTCTTATAGATGTAAGAAAAGGTATTCAGATGTTTAACGAAGTCCAAATACCTATATTGGGTATAGTAGAAAATATGAGCTACTTTGTAGCACCTGATACAGGCAAAGTATATGAGATATTTGGAAAAAGTAAAACAGAAGAAGTTGCAAAAAATTATGGTGTAAATCTTCTTGGAAGAGTTCCGATAGAGCCAAAAGTTGCAGAATTTTCAGATTTAGGTATTCCTTATGTTATGGCGATGCCTGACTCCGAAACTGCAAAAGCATTTATGAATATAGCACAAAATGTAATAAAAGAATTAACAACTAAATAAGAGGTGATTAAGATGAGAAGAATATATGTAGACCATTTGGCAACAACTCCGGTTTGTGATGAAGCAATAGAGGCGATGATGCCTTATTTTAAAGAAAAGTTCGGAAATCCAACATCTTTACATGAGATGGGTATTGAAGCGAAAAAAGCTATAAATAAAGCCAGAGAACAGGTTGCAGAGCTTTTAAATGTTTCAAATCCGGATGATATAGTTTTCACATCAGGAGCAATAGAAGCTAACAATCTTGCAATAAAAGGATTTGCAAAAGCTCCCGGTAGAAGAGGAAAACATATAATTGTATCTGCCATAGAGCATCACTCTATTTTACATTCTTGTAAAACCTTGGAAAAAGAAGGTTTTGAAATTACAGAAATTCAGCCGGATAATTACGGAATAATTGACCCTCAAAAAGTGGCAGATGCAGTTAGAGAAGATACAATCCTTGTATCCATAGGATATGCCAATAGAGAAATAGGAATATTACAAGATATGCCTGCAATCGTTGCAGCAGTTAAAGAAAAAAATCCAAGAGTTGTTGTCCATAGTGATATAGCAGCAGCAGTAGGACATACACCTGTAGATGTTGAAGGTTGGGGATTAGATATGGCATCTTTTACCGGTCATTATTTTTATGCACCAAAAGGAGTTGGTGGATTATATGTTAAAAAAGGTATAAGATTAAAACCTTTAATAGAAGGTGGAATACAGGAAGGTGGAAGAAGAGCCGGCACAGAAAATGTTCCTGGTATAGTAGGAATGGGGGCAGCAGCAGAACTTGCAATTAAAGAGATGGATGATAGGGTAAATAGACTTTCTTATCTTAGAGATAAATTAAAAAGAGGAATAGAAGAAAGAATTCCACATATACTTTTTACAGGTCATCCGGAAAAAAGATTACCAAACCATCTATCCCTTATAGTTAAATATATAGAAGGTGAAGCAATGCTTCTAATGCTTAATATCAAAAAAACATATACTGCTTCCGGTTCTGCCTGTGTATCTTATGCATTAAAACAATCCCATGTTCTTGCCTCAATAGGTGTAGAGAAAGAGTTATCTAACGGTTCTATTGTATTTTCACTCGGTAGAGAAAACACAGAAGAAGATATAGATTATATAATAGAAGAATATCCAAAAGTAATAGCCAGATTAAGAGAAATATCTCCATTTAATCCGGAAAACTGGGAAGATTTCACTAAAAAAGCATCAAGATTTAAATAAAAATCCCGTAAAGGTGGCAATAATGCCACCTTCTCTTAAATTATCTAACTAAACTTTCCATCTTTTTATATCTTCAACTATATATTATAATATCTTCTGAAATTTTTCTAATGAGGTTTAGATATGAAATATATGAGTAGTGATGAGATAAGAGAAGCATTTTTGAGATATTTTGAAACAAAAGGACATACAAGGGTAAAATCTGCTTCTATTATACCGGAAACAGACCCTACATTACTTTTTGTAAATGCAGGTATGGTTCCTTTTAAAAATGTGTTTCTCGGGCTTGAAGAAAAACCTTATAAAAGGGCTACTTCCTGCCAGAAAGTGTTTAGAGTTTCCGGAAAACATAATGATTTAGATAATGTAGGATATACACCAAGACATCATACATTTTTTGAAATGCTTGGTAATTTTTCATTTGGAGATTATTTTAAAAAAGAAGCAATAATATTTGCTTGGGAATTTTTAACTGAGCATCTAAATATTCCTACCGAAAAACTTTATGTTTCAGTATTTGAAGAAGATGATGAAGCTTTTGAAATATGGAATAAAGTTATAGGGCTTCCTGAATGGAAAATAAAAAGACTTGGAGTAAAAGATAATTTTTGGTCTATGGGAGATACGGGGCCATGTGGGCCTTGCTCTGAGATATATTACGATAGAGGAGAAAAATACGGTAATCCGGAGCTTGGAGCAGATGATGATTTTAGATATTTAGAAATCTGGAACCTTGTATTTATGCAGTATAATAGGCAACCGGATGGAACTTTAATTCCACTTGCAAAACCAAGCATAGATACCGGAATGGGACTTGAAAGAATAACATCAGTTTTACAACAGGTAGATAGCAATTACGATACAGATTTATTTAAACCAATTATAAATTTTGCAGAAAATATATCAAACAAAGAGTATGGCAAAAATGAAAAAGATGATATTGCTATGAGAGTTATAGCAGACCATCTTAGGGCTATTACCTTTTTAATATCAGATGGAGTTTTTCCTTCAAATGAAGGCAGAGGATATGTTTTAAGAAGAATATTAAGAAGAGCTTTAAGATATGGTAAAAACCTCGGAATAGAGAAGCCTTTTTTATATGAAGGAGTTGATGTAGTAGTTGACAAAATGAAAAATGCCTATCCTGAATTAATAGGAAACAGAGCATTTATAAAAGCAGTTGTTAAATCAGAAGAAGAAAGATTTATAAACACCTTAAAAAGAGGAATGGATATTCTTTATCAGATAATAGAAAATGCAAAAAAAGAAGGAAGAAAACATATAACCGGAAAAGAGATGTTTATGTTATATGATACTTATGGATTTCCAATTGATTTGATAGAAGATATTGCAAGAGATGAAAATTTTGGAACAGATATTGCAGAATTTGAAAAATATCTTGAAGAACAAAGAGAAAAAGCAAGAAAAGCATTTAAAACCGGTGCAAAACAGATAAAACCAATATATTTAGCTCTTAGAAATAGATTGCCTGAAAATGAATTTCTCGGATATGAAACGCCGGAAGTTATAGATGCAAAAATATTAGCCATAATAAAAGAAGATAATGAAGCCCAGTATTTAAATGAAAATGAAGAAGGAGAGATAATCTTAGATAAGACACCATTTTATCCTGAAAAAGGCGGTCAAATAGGAGATACCGGAATAATAGAAGGGGACAATTTTCTATTTGAAGTAATAGATACACAAACACCAGTAGAAGGATTAATAATCCATAAAGGAAAAGTATTATTTGGAAAATTAACAAAAGATAGTATCGTAAAAGCAAAAATAGATGAAAAAAGAAGAGAAGATATAGCAAGACATCATACTGCTACCCATTTATTACATGCAGCCCTTAGAAATATTCTCGGAGAACATGTAAAACAAGCAGGCTCCCTTGTTTCAAATGAATATCTTAGATTTGATTTTACCCATTATGAAAGCTTATCAGATGAGCAAATAAAGATGATAGAAGAGCTTGTAAATAATGAAATAATGAAAAATGAGCCGGTCACCTGTCAAGAAATGAAATATGAAGAAGCACTTAAAACCGGTGCAATTGCTATATTTGAAGAAAAATATTCTGATGTTGTAAGGGTAATATCAACAACATTTTCAAAAGAGCTTTGTGGTGGAACCCATGTAAAAAGAACCGGAGATATAGGATATTTTAAAATAATATCTGAAAGTTCAGTTGCTTCCGGAACACGAAGAATAGAAGCAGTAGCCGGCAGAAAAGCAGTAGAAAAAGGATTAATAGAACATTTCCTATTAAAAGATATAACAAAAATCCTCGGAGCAAAAGAAGAAGATATACTACTTAGAATAAATAAACTTCTATCAGACTTAAAAGAAAAAGAGCAAGAGATAAACAGATTAAAGAAAAAATTAATAATAGAAAATCTTGACAAAAATATAAAAATTGAAGAAAAAGAAGATTTTAAATTGGCAATATTTGAAGCAGAGAATATAACACCGGAAGAATTAAGGGAAATATCAGATATAATAAAACAAAGATATGAAAAGATTATAATCCTTCTTATAGCAAAGGATTTAGAAAAAAGAAAAGTTAATTTTATAGTTTCAGTATCAAAAAATTTAACTGATAGATATAAAGCCGGAGATTTAGTTAAAAAAATAGCCTCAGCAGTATCAGGAAGCGGTGGTGGAAAGCCAGATATAGCCCAAGGAGGCGTTCCAAATTTAGATATGGCTCAAAAAATAGTAGAAGAGTTTAAAAAGATGTTTTAAGATTTGTAATAAAAATCATTGTTGTAAATAATTGATATGATAAGATTTAAAATAAAAAAATAGGAGGATTTAATTATGTTACCAAAAGATGTTATAGATTTAATGAAAAATCTTGGAGTTTTTCCGGTAGTGATTGGTACGGTAGATGCACAGGCAAATCAGCATATTACATTTATAACTTGGATTTATCCTGTAAATGAAAATACATTAAGATTTGCTGTTAGCTCCAAAGCTAAAACATCTGAAAATATCAGAGAAACCGGAAAAGTTGCAATTCAGATTTTTGCACCGGATAAATCATTAACCTGTTATGGCAATGCAAAAGAGATAATAAGCAAAATAGAAGGTGTTCCTTTTGATGTTTCTGTATTTGAGTTAAAGATTGATAAAGTTGAAAATTCTTTATTCCCCGGCTCAACAATAACAGGAACAATTCCTTTTGCCCATACAGGCAAAATATTAAAAATGGCAGAGCTTGATGAAAAAGTTATGTCTGCTGTAAGAGGTGAGTAATATCAAAATGAAAAGATTGTTAATTATTTTATTTATTACTTTTTCCATTATCATAAATGGCAAGAATGTATACGGAAAAACCGGAGGAAATAAGGTGATAAAACATATTTATCCAAATAAAGTTACCATTCTTTATAAAGAAACTTCCGGAAAGGGAATAATTGCCGGCTCTATATTTATAAAAGGAGGTAGCATAGAAGACCCACAAGATAAAAAAGGATTAACAAATTTAGCTGTAAGAATGCTTTTAAAAGGCTCTAAGGATTACTCTCAATTTCAGCTAAATAAAATATTTGAAGATAGTGGGGGATATATATCTGCCTCTGCCTCGGAAGATTATATAGAGATAGATTTTGCACTAAAAGTAGAAGATTTTGATAAAGGAATATCGGTTATAAAAGATTTATTATTTAATCCTTTATTTCCGGAAGATAAACTACAGCAAGAAAAACAAAATACAATAGCCCAAATAAAAGCAAAACAAGAAGAAGGATTTTCTTATGCTTTTGATGAACTTAGAAAAATAATTTATAAAGATACCCCTTATCAATACTCTGTTCTTGGTGAAGAAAAAGATATAAATAATATAACTATCCAAGATATAAAAGACAGATGGAACCAAATTTTAGACTCTTCCAGATTTGTAATCTCAATTGTAGGAGATTTACCATACAAAAAAGTTGAGAAAAAGCTAAAAGATACATTTGCAAATATCCCTTTAAAAACAGATTTTAAATATCCGGTTTATAATAAAAAAATACCAACTTCCGAATGTAAAATCTTACAAAGGGAAGGAGCCCAAACAACTATACTTCTTGCATATAACTCTCCGACCGTTAAAGAAGGAAAAGATTTTTACAGCATGAAAGTTTTAAATGGAATTTTAGGAGCCGGATTTACATCAAGATTATTTCAAGAAGTAAGAGAAAAGAAAGGATATGCTTATGCAGTTGGTTCAGTATTTCCTACAAGAATTAATATAGGAACATTTATAGCATACATCGGCACAGACCCTAAGAATACCGAAAATGCAAAAGAAGAAATGGTAAAAGTTATATCATCTGTAAAAGAAGGTGTAACTGATGAAGAGATAAATATATCAAAAGAAAAGATAGTAGGGACTTTTTTATTAGAACATCAAAAAAGAGCAAAACAGGCTTATTATCTTGGCTGGTTTGAAACCATAGGAATGGGATATGAAACTGATTTTAACTATACTAAGAATATAAACAAAGTTTCAAAATCTGATATTTTGCAAGTTTATAATAAATATTTAGCAGAAGGTTATAGTTGCGTAATTGTAAAACCTTAAAATTCGTAGGAGGTAAGCGATATGGCTTTTTGGGATTCTCTTATTAGGGTTTTAATTGGTTCTATCCTTGTATTTTTCGGTGTAGAAAAAGGAGGCGTTTTTATCATAGCCCTTATAGTAGGTTTAATACTTATACTTACCGGTATAACTACATTCTGCCCTCTTTATAAAATAGCCGGAATATCTTCAAAAGGAGAAGAAGCATCAGCATAGGAAATAAAAAAAGAGTTTTAGCATTAGATATAGGTTTAAAAAGGATAGGTGTTGCTTATTCTGATATATTTGGTATATCAATAACACCTACCGATTATATTCAAAATGATGAAAATGCTATAGAAAAAATAAAATCACTTGTTAATCAGCTAAATATTGGCACAATAGTTGTAGGACTACCTTTAACATTAAAAGGGGAAGAAGGGGAGCAAGCAAGATATACAAAAGAGTTTGCCCAGAAGATAAAGGAAAATATCAATGATATTGATATTGTTTTTGTAGATGAGAGATTTACAACATCTTTGGCAGAAAAACAGCTTAAAGAAACAACAAAAAAATCAAAAAGAAAAGAAAAATTAGACAGTCTTGCTGCTGCATATATTTTACAAACTTATTTATTATCTAAAGATTTAAAAAATGGTTAAAAAGATATTTTTAGCTTTCTCTTTATCTTTTGTGGTTATATTTTATTTAGTTTATGAGGTATTTTTTGATAAAAATGACATTAAAACTCCTATTGAGATAGAGATAAAAAAAGGAAGTTCTAAAATAGAAATAGCTAAGTTGCTAAAAGATAAAAATGTTATAAACAATTGGCAAATTTTTCTTTTATATTCATTAATAAAAGGAGATTTAAAAGCCGGTTTTTATGAGTTTCAAGGAAATTTATCTATAAATGATGTATTTAATATTATTCATCTTGGAAAAGAAAAACTGATAAAGGTTACCATAATTCCGGGAGATAATCTTTTTATAATAGCAGAAAAACTGGAAGAAAATAATCTGATTAAAAAAGATGAATTTTTAAAATATGTATTTAATAAAGAAAATCTAAAAAAATGGAATTTAGAAGGGGCAAGTTTTGAAGGATATTTTCCACCGGAAACTTACGGATTTAAGAAAAATGAAAATATTGACGAAATAATAAATAAATTTTTGGAAATATTTAAAAAAAGGTATATGCCATATAAAGAAAAAATAGAAAATAAAGGTTATTCTGAGTTTGGAATAAAAAAATTAAGCTTCTACCAAGCAATGATTATCGCTTCAATGATAGAAAAAGAAACAGCAATAGAAGAAGAAAAACCTATTATTGCCGGAGTTATACTAAACCGGTTAAAACTGAATATGCCACTTCAAATAGACCCGACGGTAATATATGCTTTGTATATTGAAAATAAATGGGACGGCAATCTAACAAAAAAAGACCTTCAGATAAAATCAGATTTTAACACTTATATAAAAAATGGAGTTCCACCAACCCCTATTTGTAGTTTTTCTATATCTTCATTAGAAGCAGTTTTAAATCCAAGAAAAACCGATTATCTTTATTATGTAGCAACCAAAGAAAAATACCATCTTTTTAGTAATGATTATAAAACCCACCTCAAAAATATACAAAAAATATACAGGAGTAAATAGGTTATGAAAAAACTGTTTATAACTTTATTAATATCAACAACTTTATATGCTGATGAGGTAGATGATATACTTAGAACTTTGTATAATCAGGAAAAAACAATAAAAGAAGAAAAAAAAGAAGATTTATTCAGCATAGCAAAGGCAAAAGTTGAAAAAGATAAATTAGAAGAATTATTTAATAATGTATTAAATTTTTATGCCGATGGTATGTATAACCTTGCAATAGAAAAATCTAAGGAATATCTTTCAAAATCTGCCAAAAATGATTATAAAAGAGATTATATATATATAATCCTTGCAAAATCTTATTATAAGATGTCTGATACCGAAAATATGTTTAATCTTGTAAAAAATTTAGATAATATCTCCATTGATGCCCAATATAAAGTTATCCAAATTGCTTCATTGCTTTTTACAGAATATAAAGAAGAAGAAAAAAATAATTATCTATTATCATTGATAAAGAAGAATAAAAATTATAAGTTGTATTCCACAAAATTTAGTTATATTAACTACAAAGGGGTAGATTTTCCTTTAAATAGAAATGCCTTTGAGATAAAGCCAAACCAAAAAATAATAGGAAACATTTATCTATATGTTGTAGAAAAAGACCAAACATTATTTGAGTTATCAAGAGAATTAGACCTTGGATATTATGAAATGAAATATGCAAATATGGATATTGACCCTTTTGATTTAAGAAAAGGACAAATTGTTATTGTGCCTTTTAGAAAAATTTTACCTGTAGATAGTTATAAATATGAGACAATTTATATTAATCTTGTTGAAAAAAGATTATATTTTCCTGTTTTGGTTAATAACCAGTCTTATATAATAACATTTCCAATAGGCATAGGAACAGATGAAGCCCAATCTCCAATAGGAACATTCAAAATTTCAGAAAAAAGAAAAGATCCGGTTTGGTATGTTCCTGAAAGTATAAAAAAAGAAAAACCGGAACTTCCTGATGTATTTCCTCCGGGAGAAGATAATCCTCTTGGCACGAGAGCTATGAGATTAGGTAATACTACATTTTTAATGCACGGAACAAACAAAGATTTCGGTATAGGTATGAGAGTGAGCCACGGCTGTATAAGAATGTATAATCCGGATGTGGAAAAATTATTTGAAGTTGTTAATATAGGGACAGAGGTAAACTCTTTTGAAAAAAGTATAAAAGAAGCTACTGAGAATGGCAAGAAATATATAGAAATAGATGAAGAAATAACCTCTTTTCCATCTTATTTACCGGTTTTATATCAGAAACTCTTTAAAATTAATATATTAGATAAAGGATATGCAGTAGAAATTAAGTGATAGAAGGGGCAAGAAGCCCCTCTATATTATAAAAAAATTACTCTTCAACAACTTCAGTAACTAATGCACCGGATGGGCATTCGTCAGTTACTTCAAGAACTCTTTGAGCGAGTTCTCCTTCTATAATAGCACCATCTCCACCTACTTCTTCTTTAACTCTAGCTATACCATCGCCTGCATCTTCATACACTTCCGGCACTTCATCATAGCAAAGTGCACAAGCTGTGCATAAATCTTGGTCTACTTGAACTTTTACCTTCATAATGCAACCTCCTTTTAAGAATTTGATAATAGTATAAGCCATATTAAGTTAAATTTCAAATTTTTTATATGAGAATATTCATAAAAAATTCATATATTGGAAAAATTATTTTATTTATGATACCAAGAAATAAAAGTAAAATAATTATAAAAAAACCATATTGTTCTAATGGTTCTAATTTTCTTTCAAGTTCAGGAGATACCAAACTCATTATAACTCTACCACCATCTAATGGAGGAATTGGAAGAATATTAAATATAAATAAAATAAGATTTACCATTACTGCATATTTAAGGAATATTAATATCGGTAATACTATTGACTCAATAATGCCGGTTCCAAAGATAGAAATTAATGATGCTATAAACTCTTGATTTTTAAAACTTTTTAATAAAAATGCAAAAATTACAGCTAATGTAAAGTTAGTAATTGGACCGGCTAAAGCTGTTATTGCCATTCCTTTTCTTATATCTATTTTTTTAAAATTGAATGGATTTATAGGAACCGGTTTAGCCCAACCAAATAAAAACGGAGAGCCTGCTGCAAGTAGTAAAACAGGAAGTATTATAGAACCAAGAGGGTCAATATGTGGGATAGGATTAATAGTTAATCTTCCTTCTAACTTTGCAGTATTATCTCCAAATTTATATGCTATATAACCATGGGCTACTTCATGAAAAATAACTGCTACCAAAAGAGCTGGTAGCATAAATATAACATTTATTATATTATCCATTAAACTACAACCAATACAGATTGGTTTGCATATTTTACTAAACTACTTGCAGTGCTTCCAAGAAGCAATCTTTTAAATCCACCAACCCCTCTTCTTCCTACTACTATTAAATCACATCCATTTTCATCTGCATAACTCATAAGCTCTTCTGCCGGTTCTCCTTCTAAAACCTTTAATTTTGGCTCTAATCCGTTTTGTTTGGCTAATTCTGCAGCATTTTTTAGATATTTTTCTTCTTTTGATATTTCTTCTTTTTCATAAGCTTCTATTTCCTCAATAGTATAAATATCAACTGCTCCAAATTCAAAAGGTCTGATAACACCAACGATATGAAGATTTGCTCCAGAAAGTTTTGCAATCTCTATAGCCCTTTCAAGAGCTTTTTGACTTGCTTGTGAACCATCATATCCAACTAAAATTTCTTTATACATTTTCTCCTCCTATAAACCGAGAATAAAAGCTATTTCTTCAGCTGTTTTACCTTCTAATAAATAATTTAAGGCATTTAATCCTTTTTCATCTATTGATATATATAAATTTTTATCTGAGGATTGGAATGGAACAACAAGAATAGGAATTCTCCATGTTTGAATAAATCTTTTCCAATCACTGCTAAAATTTGTCAGGAGAATTTTTGCTTCTGTTTTTTTCCCCAGTAAATAATTAACAAGAGCAAGCATATATTTTGCTTCTGGTATTTTTGATGCTGCTTTCGCAAGCTCCCTTCTTGCATCTTTTAAGTTTTCATCTATATAATAATTAAATCCTTGAACAAAAGCTTTTTCTTCCTCCGGCATATCTAAATAAAACTCAAAAGGAATTTCCATATAAGTTTCTACATTATCAAAATCTACTGTATCTCCTACTTGTGTAGGAAACCTCTCCGGATGCCCTTTAAATATTAAAATTTTACTTTCTTTCATCTTCTCTCCTTTCATATTTGTATAATCATTATTAGCTATAAAACATTTTATCAAAAATATTATGGTTTAGTTAGTATATCTTTCATTATAGCAGTTGTTTGGTGTGTATTGTGACATTTTGAGCAGTTATTTACAGATATCCAATTTAAATTTTTGTTTACTTCTTGCTTATTATTGGATTTGACTGCATTTATTAATGCATTTAATTTTTCATCCATATCTTTGCCAAAATATATCTGCTCTGATAACTTATTTGTATGACATTCAGAACAGCTTTGGGATAAAGCTTTTAATCTTTTGGCAAAATTATTTGCTTCCAAAACTGCTTTTTCTTGTTTATTATCATCTAAATAAACTCTCAATTTTTTCATAGAATCAGTCATTTTTTTCATATAATCTTCTGTTTCCAAAGCTGTTCTTGTAATAGGGTCATCTATATTTATCATTTTCCAAGAAGGATAATGGTATATTATTTTGGTAGTAAGCATATATTTTTGATGACATTGGGAACAGCTTTTACCAACAGCTTGAGCATTTTCCTGTATACCTTGCATATCTTTATTTTTTACTGCATTAACAAGGGCTGTCATCTCATTTTTTCTTAATCCTTTATCAAATTCAGGAACAAGCTTTCCTACTTTAATGTAATTTTCTTCCAGTATTTTTACCCATTTTTCTGCATTTTTCCAATCTTTTTCTTGCACATTTGTCATTAAGCCGGTAAAGGCAGTTGACATTGCATACATTGTGTTCAAAAATTCAAATTTTTCTGATTTAGGCGGATAATATTTGCCTACGTTTTCTGGGGGTGTTTCCAATTTAACTTCTTTTGCTACTGCTATTGAAAAAATTGATAAGGATATAATAGCTAATTTACGCATTTTGCTTACCTCCTATTTTTCTTTATTATAAATTTTAGATTTTTTTACAAAAAATCAATCTGTCTTTTCTTTTTTAACAATAATTTTATTACCTTCAATTTTTATAACTTTTACCTTATCTCCAAAATTTAATTTTTCTTCAGAATATCCATTCCAGAGCTCCTCTCCTCCTACTCCCATAGGAAATCTTACAAGGTAGGTAAATTCATCTATCTGCCGAACTACATAACCTTCTTTTCCTATCAGTTCCCTAATATCACTTACTTTATTTTTTAATTTCTTAGAGTATTTTATGCTAAAATATGTAGCCGGTATTACCCCTATTAAAAAACCTATGAAAAATCCAAATATTTCAGGATAAAAATAATAAAATATGCCTCCTGTTATAAATCCAACGCCGATAGGTATAAGGAAAAAAGACAAAATAAAACTATCTATTATAATAAGCAGTATTCCCAAAACTATAAATAATTGATATTTTTCCATCTTTATTCTCTTTTATCTTTTCCAATTAAATTAAGTAAACCTTCAACAGAAGCAGGTAAAACTATAATCTTAGAGTTATTACTTTTTGAAAGTTCTTCCAATGCTTTTATATAATTATCTCCAAGTAGTAATAAACCTGCAAGTTGTGGGTCATTTACAGCTTCTCTTACACTTCTGACAGCATTTGCCTGAGCCTGTCCTATTCTTTCTATTGCTTCTGCTTCTTGCATCTTGGCGAGTTTAAATCCTTCTGCTTCAAGCTCTTGAGACCTTCTTTTTCCTTCTGCTTCTAATATCATAGCTCTTTTCTTTCTATCTGCTTCTATTAACATGCTCATTGCATCGGCTATATTCTTAGGTGGTTTTATCTCTTTTACTTCAACCCTATTTATCAATACTCCCCAGCTTTTAGAAGCACCTTGTAAGCTTTCTTTTATTTTTGCATTTATCTTTTCTCTTGAAGACAATATCTCATCAAGTTCCATAGAACCTACAATATCTCTTAGATTTGTTTGGACTGTTTGAATAATAGCATAAACTAATCTTTCTATATTGTAAGTAGCAGCGACAGGGTCAATTATAGTAAAATAGCAAACTGTATCTATGCTAACCAGCACATTATCTTTTGTAATAACTTCTTGAGGTGGAATCTCTATTACCTGCTCTTTTAAAGAAACCTTAGCCCTAACATAATCAATAAAAGGAATAATAAAATTAAGACCGGCTTCTAAGGTTCTATTATATTTACCAAATCTTTCTACAACCCATGCTTCCTTTTGAGGAACTACTTTTACACCATTGATAATTAAAAATACGATGAATATAATTAGAAATATTAAGATAACTTCCATTTTTAGCCTCCATTTTTAAATTTATCATATATAAATGATAAGTTAAGAAAATCAAGAATGCAATAACTCTTTTTATGCTAAAATTTTTACATATATTTTAAGATAGTGGAGTTAAAGTTATGAAAATAATAAATTTAAAAGGTAAATTTTTACTTAATAATAAAGAAGTGGAAAATCTGATAAAAAGAAGTGATATAGAAGTAGAGCAGTATGAACCTATCGTAAAAGAGATTATAAAAAAGGTAAAAGAAGAAAAAGATAAGGCTTTAATAGAGTTTACAGAAAAATTTGATAAACAAAAAATCACCCCGGAGCAAATTATAATACCTTTTGAAGAGCTTGAAAAAGCTTATGATGAAATAGAAAATGATATAAGATGGTCTTTTGAGGTAGCTGTAGAAAGAATTAAAAGATTTCATGAAGCTCAGATTGAAAAATCTTTTTTCTTGGAAGAAGAAGGTATTATTCTCGGTCAAAAGGTTATACCTATTGAGATTGCAGGACTTTATGTTCCGGGAGGAAAAGCAGCTTATCCTTCAAGTGTTATAATGAATGCCATACCTGCAAAAGTTGCAGGAGTAAAAGAAATAGTAATGTGCACACCTTCATCTAATAAATATACCCTTGCAGCAGCATTTTTATGTGGAATAGAAACAGTATATAGGATAGGTGGTGCTCAGGCAATAGCAGCAATGGCTTATGGAACAGAAACAGTCAAAAAAGTTGATAAAATAGTAGGACCCGGAAATATATATGTTGCCCTTGCAAAGAAAAATCTTTATGGTGTTGTTGATATAGATATGATAGCGGGGCCATCAGAGATTCTTGTTATAGCAGATGAAACTGCAAATCCAAGATGGATTGCTGCAGATTTATTATCCCAGGCAGAACATGATGAGCTTGCAGCATCTATTCTTATAACCACATCCGAAGATTTAGCTATAAAAGTTAGGGATATTTTATATAATGAATTTTTAAAAGATTTTGAAAGGGAAGATATAGCAAGGAAATCCCTTGATAACTATGGGCATGCATTTATAGTTGATACGATAGATGAAGCATCTGAACTTGCAAATTATATAGCACCGGAACATCTTGAAATAATTACAAAAAATCCTTGGGATTTATTGGACAAAATAAAACATGCCGGAGCAATTTTCTTAGGTGAGTATAGCACAGAACCGCTTGGAGATTATATACTCGGACCTAATCATGTTTTACCTACAGGAAGAGCAGCAAGATTTTCTTCAGCCCTTGGAGTTTATGATTTTATAAAAAGAAGTTCTATTATATATGTATCTAAAACAGGATTTGAAAGGGTTGCAAAATATGCTTCCAACATAGCGAAAGCAGAAGGATTATATGCACACAAATTAAGTGTAGATATTAGAGAAAATAAAGAAGAATGAGGAATTAGATGGCGGTAAAAGTAGTAGCAACAAATAAATCGGCTTTTCATAATTATAATATATTGGAGAAATATGAAGCCGGTATAGTGCTTACCGGTTCAGAAGTTAAATCTTTAAGGGAAGGAAATTGCAATCTAAAAGATAGTTTTGTAAGGATAGAAGGCGGAGAAGCTTATTTATATAATTGTTATATAGGGCCTTATAAACCGGCAGCAAAACTTGGACACGACCCAACAAGACCAAGAAAGTTATTACTGCATAAAAGAGAGATATTAAAACTTATGGGAAAAGTTCAGGAAAAAGGCTTAACAATCATACCTACCCAGATATATTTTAAAAATGGTAAAGCAAAAGTAGAAATAGCCCTTGCAAAAGGTAAAGTAAAATACGAAAAAAGAGAAGCAATTAAAGAAAAAGATTTAAAACGTGAAATGGCAAAAGATTTTAAAGGAAAACTAAAACTATAATGGAGGTAAGTAAAATGAATATCAATGAGATAAAAGAGCTTGCAAGAAAATTTACACCGGAGCAACTTGAAAACTGCATAACAATGGCTATAGAACAAAAGGAAGGGCATATTCAAGTTTGTGATGGTCAAGTATCAGGGGAAGTTTTAGAAGTAATAAACACTCTTGCAAAAGCTCAAACAGTTAGAGAACTTATGGAACAGGGAATGTCTGAAATAGAAGCCATCAGAGAACTTGCAAGAAGAATAAGATTAGCCCAAGGCGGAAAATTATAGGAAATGTTTTTGCATAGGAGTATAGCAGAGATAAATTTAGAAAATTTAAAGAAAAATATAACGAATATTTATAATTATGCAAAGAAAGAAATAATAGCCGTTATAAAAGCAGATGCTTACGGGCACGGAGCCGTAAATATAGGAAGATTTTTAGATAAAATAGATTTTGTAAAATATTTAGCGGTAGCAACAGCAGAAGAAGGAAAAGAATTAAGGGAAGCAAATATAAAAAAACCGATAATTGTGCTTGGAGGAATACTTAAAGAAGAGATTGATATATTTAATAATTTTAATTTAGTTCCTGTAATTTCTAATTTTTATCAGCTTGAGCAGGTAAAATCTCTAAAAAATAGGAATATACATCTAAAATTTGATACAGGGATGCATAGACTTGGCTTTTATAAAGAAGATATTGAGAAAATAAATAAATTAATATTTGATAACTGTATAAATATAGAAGGTGTAATGTCCCATTTTCCATCAGCAGATATAGATAAAGAATTTACAGAAAATCAGATAAAAATTTTCCAGGAAATAATAAATCAGTTAAAAGCAAAAAACTTAAAATATATACATATTCAAAACTCTGCCGGCATAATATATAATTGTGATTTTTGTAATCTTATAAGAATAGGGCTTGCTATGTATGGAGAAAAACCTATAAAAGATTATCCGGTAGAACTAAATCAAGTCATGCAGGTAAAAGCAAAAATAATATCTATAAAAGATATAAAAAAAGGAGAAGGAATATCCTACTGTCATACTTTTAAAGCAGATAAAGATATGAAAATAGCAGTTATATCTTTTGGATATGCAGATGGATTGCCAAGAGCATTATCCAATAAAGGAGAAGTTATTATCAATAACAATAAAGCAAAAATTATAGGAAATATAACTATGGATATGAGTATTATTGATATTACCGATATTGATGCAGTTATAGGCGATGAAGCAATAATAATAGGCTCTGCCGGAAATCAAAAAATAACATTCACAGATATAGCAAATTTGACAAATACAATTCCTTATGAAATAATGTGTGGAATATCAAAAAGGGTCTATAGAGAGATTATTACCGAATAGATTTCTTCACTAAAAAATTTTAAAATATTTACGATAATAATATTAACAAAATTTAAAATAAGGTAAAAAGCTATGAGAATAGCAGATATAATGAAGATTGATACATATGTTAAATATGATAGAATTAGACAGGAAGAGCTTGAAAAGTATAATAAACAGATAGCTTCCGGAAAAAAGGTTCTTGTTCCATCTAATGATGTTATAGCTTCTGTCTCTGCACTTAGATTAAAAAAGTATAATGCAGAGATTGATAGCTTTCTTAGAAATATGGATTTTGTTTCCAATATTCAAAGCCTTGCAGAATCAGCCCTTGATAATGTTGTAAAAGCAGGACAGGAAGTAAGAGTTGAGATAGTTAGATTATTAAATACAGGAGTTTTAGATAAAGAAGATGCAAATATAATAAAAGAATATCTTACTTCAATGAGAGATTATATAATAAAAGAAGCTAATATATCCATCGGAGATACAAGATTATTTGGCGGTGTAAAATCTCAAACAGACCCATTTGACAGTAATGGTGTATATCAAGGAGATAATATAGAAACAACTGCACCGGTTGCCAAAGGTACAGAGTTAAACACAACTTTTGATGGCTCAAAATATTTTGGAGTAGATACTGCAAACGGAAATAAAATGGCTATCGTTGAAGCTATTGATAAAATCATTGAGATTATAGATGGTGCTTCTGCTTCTCCACCAACTCACAGCTTAGGAGAGTTAAATAGTTATACATTTAGTAATGTAACAGTAAATGGAAAAACATATAATAACATAAAAATCCTTGATTTATTTGATATAGGATTAAATACGGTTATGCAATATAGGTCTGTTATAGGCTCCCAAATGAAAGTAATTAATGATATTAAAACCCAATATCAAAGTAATAAAGTAAACAATAATGAGCTAATATCTAATCTTGAAGATGCAGATATGCCTGAGTCTATCACGAAGTTATATCAAGTACAAACAGCTTACCAGGCTTTAATTGCCTCATATAATCAAAATAAAGATTTAAGTTTATTGAAATATTATAAATAATTTATACGATTCTAGAAATATAGAGAAAATCAATATCCGGAAAAAAATTAATCTAAGCAATGCTTTCTGATATATTTCATAAATAATAATATCAAAATATGCTAATATATTAATGATTTTATAATTTGGAGGTATGAAAGTTGTTCTTAGATAAAGAAACTTATAAGAAAATACATATTTCAGTGCAGGAGCTAAAAGAAAAGATTGATAAAGGAGAAGATTTTATATTATTAGATGTAAGAGAACCACAGGAATACAATTTTTCCAGAATAAAAGAAAAAGAAGCTATGCTCGTTCCACTTATGAGCTTGCCAAGAGTTATAAATAGCTTACCGAAAGATAAAGATATATATGTTTTCTGTAGAACCGGAAATAGAAGCTTACAAGCTACATTATGGCTTCTGGAAAATGGTTTTACAAGGGTTAAAAACGTAGAAGGCGGTATTTATGCTTGGTCTGATTATATAGACCCTACGGTTCCTAAATATTAACCACCGATACTTGTCATAACCCTGACACAATCAGAAAAGGCATAGTTTGATTTTTGTATATTTTGATTAGATATTTCTTTTTGTATTAAGAGATGTTGAATAAAGTTATCAAGTTCTTCATCTGTGCCTTTTCTGATAATATCTTTCGCATGTATCTCTTCATCGGTTCTAAGACAGAGTTTAATCTTTCCTTCTGCTGTAAGTCTTAATTTTGAACATCCATCACAAAATGGATTAGATATAGGAGTTATAAATCCTACCTTTACTTTTAGAGAAGGTATTTCATATAGTACCCCCTAAATTATTCCACACACATCAGGGATTTGGAATTGCTGATATAACTCAGTAATTCACAGGGAGGACTATTACACCCTTTATATCTCTCCAAATACCCTTTTACAGATATTTAAAGGATTTGATTTGACAATAAATATATAACGAAATTTTGCACTTATTTAGTGCAATTAAATATTGACTTTTTACAAAAATGGAAACATACTATTTAAATAACAAAAAGAAGATGTTTAAAGAAGTAAGGGGAGTATCAAAAAGTCCCATCTCAAAACCTAAATCAAAGTAGGTATTTCTTTAAACCTCTTCTTTTAGAGAGGTTAATTTTAATATTTTATTGGAGGTTTTAGACACATGCGTATCACTGGTACAGTTAAGTGGTTTGATTCAAAAAAAGGCTATGGTTTCATCACAAGAGATGATGGCCAAGGAGATGTTTTTGTTCATTTTTCAGCTATTCAATCTAATGGTTTTAAAACATTAGAAGAAGGGCAAAAAGTTGAGTTTGAAATTGCTAAAGACCAAAAAGGTCCAAAAGCACAAAATGTAGTAAGATTGTAGGAGGTTTCAGAAGTGCGTATTACAGGAACAGTTAAATGGTTTGACTCAAAAAAAGGTTTTGGATTTATTACAAGAGATGATAACGGACAAGATATATTTGTTCATTATTCTGCAATCCAAGCAAAAGGTTTTAGAAATCTTGAAGAAGGACAAAAAGTAGAATTTGAAATAGTTCAGGACGAAAAAGGACCAAGAGCACAAAACGTAGTAGCTCTTTAAATCTTATAGGAGAGGTAAAATGCCTCTCCTTTTTATTATATAATATTTGTATGGTTTTTTATAAAGATTTAATTTTTGTTTTTATTCTAAGTTTAATACTGAATTCCATTTTTTATCTTCTGTATTTATATAATCTTAATGAGTATGGCAATCTTAACCATATAGCTATTTTAGGTTTATTATTATTTATCCCTTTCCTTAAAAATAAAAATATAAAAAATTGTTCTTCTACAGCTTTACTAACCGGATTGGTTATATATCTTCCATTAATCTTAACAAAATTTGATATACTTAATCTAATAGTGATTTTTATTTATTTATTAGGTATTATATTTATTATCTGCAGAAAATACTAAAAAAGGAGGAAATATTGAGAGAAGATATACTTAATTTTGTTTTAGAAAAGATTGAAAAAGATATACCGGAAATTAATAAAATTAGAGAAAAAGTAAAGATAGAAACACCAAAAGAAGAAAAATTTGGTGATTTTTCTTTAAATATAGCTTTTTTACTTTCTAAATCCTTAGGTAAAAAACCGGTAGAAATAGCAAATCAAATAAAAGAAATATTACAAAAAGAAGATATCTTTAAAGAAATTCAGGTAGCCGGTGGTGGATTTATCAATATATTTTTATCTGATAAGTATTACCATAATATATTAAAACAGATAAATCAAGAAAAAGAAGAATTTGGAAAAGAAAAAAATAAAAAAGGAAAAATAAATATTGAATTTGTTAGTGCAAATCCTACCGGTCCTCTACATCTTGGACACGGAAGAGGTGCAGTTGTAGGTAATGTTCTTTCAAATCTTTATGAATATGCAGGATATATTGTAGAAAGAGAGTTTTATATAAATGATGCAGGAAGGCAGATTAGAAAGCTTGGAGAATCTGTATATGCAAGATTTAGACAGATAGAAGAACCGGATTATCCATTTCCGGAAGACGGTTACCATGGAGAATATATAAAAGATATAGCAAAAGAGTTATACCATTATGAAAGGGAAAAAATATTATCATTTTTAGATGAAGATGAAGCAATAGAATTTTGTAGTAATTATGCAAAAATTTATTTATTAGATAAAATAAAAGAAGATTTAAAATTGATAGGAGTAGAGTTTGATATATGGTATAGTGAAAAATATCTTTATGAACATGGTAAAGTAGAGGAAGCTCTGAATTTTCTAAAAGAGAAAAATCTTGTTTATGAAAAAGATGGAGCATTATGGCTTAAAACAACAATTTATGGAGATGATAAAGATAGAGTTTTAAGAAAATCAGATGGTGAATATACATATTTTATGGGAGATATAGCTTATCATTATGATAAATTCAGAAGAAATTATGATTTTATTGTAAATATATGGGGAGCAGACCATCACGGATATTTTCCGAGATTAAAAGCAGCAGTTATGGCTTTTGGAGCACCGGAAAACTGGATTAGGGTTTTATTTATTCAGTTGGTTAAGTTATTCAAAAATGGTGAAGAAATTAAAATGTCCAAAAGAGCCGGTGAATTTATAACTTTAAGAGAATTAGTTGATGAAGTAGGAAAAGATGCAGTTATTTATTTCTTTTTAACAAAAGATAGTAATACCCACCTTAATTTTGATATAGATGTTGCCCTTCAAAAAAGTAATGAAAATCCGGTATTCTATGTCCAGTATGCCCATGCAAGAATATGTAGCGTATTTAGAGAAGCAAAAGATAGATTTGGATTTGATGCAGAACAAGATTTTTCAGCAGATTTAAATTTACTTAAAGAAGATATAGAGAAAAGCATAATGAAAAGTTTGGCAGTATTACCGGAACAACTAAAAGAGATAGCAGAAAAAGAACAACCTCACAAAATAACCCAATTAACTTATGAAATAGCTTCAAAATTGCATAAATATTATTACGGATATAAATTTTTAGTAGAAAATGACGAAGATTTATTAAAGGCAAGATTATTTTTACTTAAAGCTGTTAGAAATGCATTAAGATTATTATTTAAACTTATGGGTATAACACCGGTGGAGAGAATGTGATGAACCATAATGAGTTCAGAGAAGTTTTAAAAAGAGCAGAACAAAGAAAAAAGAAAGAAAAAATGGAAAGATTGATAATATTTCTCTCCGGTTTGTTGGCTTTTATGTTATTTGCCGGTGCAGGCTTATATTTTCTTTCAAATAAAGAAGTATCAGAACCGCAAGTTACAAATATAAATAAATTACCTTCATCACCTCAACCACCTAAACAAATAGAAGAAAATAATCAAATACAACCACAAAACCAAATTACATCAGAACAACCCAATATAGAACAAAATCAGGAAAATAAATTAGAAAAGCAAAAAGAAACAAAACAGGCAGAAGAAAAACCTAATCAAAAAGAACAAGAAAAAGAAACTAAACCTACTTTAAAAGAGCAAGAAAAAATAGTAGAAAAAGAAAAGCAGAAAGAAATAAAACAAACAGAAGCTAAATCCAACCAAAAAGAGCAAGAAAAAGCAAAACAGACTGAAAATAAACAAAAAGAAGAAGAGAAAATAGTTAAAAAAGAATCAGAAAATAAACAGCAACCAAAAATGGAAGAAAAACCACAACAAGAAAATATTATCTATTCTATTCAAATAGGAGCTTTTTCTACAGAAGAAAAAGCAAAGTCGGTTATAAAAGAACAAAATTTAAAAAATGCATTTGTTATCAATGAAGGTGGTTTATATAAAGTTTTAGTAGGAAAGTTTAAATCTGAAAAAGATGCAAGAGATTATATGAGAGAACATGATATTAAAGGTTTTCTTAAAATAACAAAATGATAGATTATATTCTTCCACCCTTGATAGGAGCTTTTATTGGATATATCACAAACTGGCTTGCAATTAAAATGCTTTTTAGACCTTTTGAAGAAAAAAGGATTTTTAATATTAAAATACCATTTACCCCCGGATTGATACCAAAACAAAGAGAAGAGATATCAACAGCAATAGCAAAAACAATATATACACATCTAATTACACCGGAAAAATTAAATAAATTATTTAAAGATGCTAAATTTCAAGAAATCTTAATGGAAGATTTATTACACAATTTGGTTGATAAACTGATAAATGATATTCAACATTATATAGAAGATAAATTTTCATTTATTGGAAAATCCAATATAGAAAAAATTTTTGATAAATATAAACCAAAGCTAAAAGAAAAAATAATAAATTTAGTTGATAAAGAGTATAAAGAAGATATTGAAAAAAATTTAGAAGAAAAATTGATAAAAGTTATCCAAAGGTTAGAAATTGAAAAAATGGTAAAAGAAACTCTTATGGAAATAGATTTAGAAACTTTGGAAAATATTGTTCTTGGATTTTCTCAAAAACAGCTTAAATACATAACTTATCTTGGTGGTGTTATTGGATTTTTTATAGGGATTTTGCAGGTTATTTTAAACTTGAAATTTTGAAAAAATTTTATAAATTTTATCTTTGTTTAAATTAAAACGGAGATAAAATGGGAATAGACCCTTCTGTTATTGAAGAAGTCCAAAAAAGAGCTAATGTTTATGATGTTATATCCGATTATATAACTTTAAAAAGAGTTGGTTCGTCTTATACTGCCCTTTGTCCTTTTCATAATGAAAAAACACCTTCTTTTATGGTATCACCGGATAAAAATATATTCAAATGTTTTGGCTGCGGAAAAGCCGGAGATGCTATTAAATTTGTTATGGAATATGAAGGTTTATCATACATTGATGCAGTAGTAAAGTTAGCAAATAAATATGGTATTCCGATAAAATATACCGGCAAAGAAAGTAATTTCAAAGGATTATATTCAGTTACAAAAAAAATAACAGAATTTTATAAAGAACAGTTAAAACATAATAAAGAAGCAAAAAATTATCTTTTTGATAGAAATCTCTCCCCTTCAGTTATAGAACATTTTGAACTTGGATATTCTCCGGAAGATAATAATCTTCTGTTAAAATATGCAAAAGAAAACAATATAACCGATGAAGAGCTTACTCAAATTGGAATTTTAAATAACAACAAAAAGGATAGATTTAGTGGAAGAATTATTTTTCCCATTAAAGACCAAAAAGGCAATATAGTAGCATTTGGTGGCAGGATAATAAAAGATAGTAATACAGCAAAATATATAAACTCACCGGAAACAGTAATATATAGAAAAAGTGAAGTATTATATGGCTTTTATGAAGCAAGGGATTATATCAGGGAAAAAAATGAAGTTATTATTGTAGAAGGATATATTGATTTATTATCTTTGTGGCAGATTGGAATAAAAAATGTAGTTGCTACCCTTGGCACAGCCTTTACAAAAGAACATGCAAATCTTATCTCTAAGTTTGCAAATTCGGTAATACTTATGTTTGATAATGATAATGCAGGGAAAAAAGCCGTTATTTCTGCATCAAAAGAATTACTTAAAAAAGATTTAGAAATAAAATATTTAAAAATACCGGAAGGAAAAGACCCTGCAGATTTATCAACAAAAGGATACAGATTTGTAAAATCCTTATTAGATGAGGCAAAAGATATTTTTGATGTTTTAATAGATAATTTATTATCTTTAAAAGATTTACAAGATATTAATACAAGAAAAAAAAGAGAAGATATAATAAATATTTATTTAGAACTTTTGGCAAATGTAGAAAATATATCTAAATTAGACACTTATTTAGAATTACTTGCCAAAGCCATTGGAACAACAAAAGATATATTTTATACAAGATTGCAAAAATTAAGAGCTAATATAAAGAAAGAAAAACCGGAAGAAAAAGATAAAAATAAATTAAATCTAAATTATAATGAAAGATTATTACTGAAAGCCATAATAAAAGATAAAACATTATTGAAAAAATATGATTTTTTTGATAAAATGTTAGTTTCACAACTTTTTAGATATTTTATAGAACAGATTAAGGAAGATAAATTGGGAGAAGAAGAAGAGCAAATTATCTTAAATTTTGAAGAAGAGCCAACAGAAGAATCTATAAATCAGATTGTAAAAAAACTTCAAGCAGATTGGAAAGAAAAAGAACTTGGACTTCTTGCATTTAATCCGGAAACAAACCCAACAGATTTATTACTGATAAAAAAATCTAAATTAAACGAACTTAAAAATAGGAGGTAATATAAATGGCAGCCCTTTATGAAAGAGATGATGTCAGAAGGTTGATTAACATTGCAAAAGAAAAAGGTTATGTTACTTACTCGGAAATTAATGAGGTTATTGATGAAGATATTCTCCATTCAGACCATCATTTAGATTATCTTATTGAGTATTTAAATGAATTAAATATTGATGTGGTAGAAGACAAAAAGCCAATATCAGAAGAAAATATTGATTTAGAAGAATATCTTGGTGTTGAGTTTGATGATGATGTATGGGCAAAAGCAGATGACCCTGTAAAATTATATCTAAGAGAAATGGGTAAAATCCCTCTTTTAACAAGAGATGAAGAAATCAGATTATCTAAAGATATGGAAAGGGGCAGAAAAAAAGTATTTAGAGGATTACTAAGAACATCTTTCTTAACTGAAAGATTATTAGATGATTGGGCAAAAGTTGCAGAAGGAAAATTAAAAGCTTATGAAATAGTAAATATGGAATTGGAAGAATATCAGGATGAAGATAACGAAGGTGAAAATCAGATAGATAAATTTTCTGCAGATTTTATAAAAAAAGGATTAGAGCTTGCAAAATTATACAGAGATTTGAAAGAGCTTGAAAAGAAAGTTGTAGAAAATAATGATATAGAAACAAAAAAACAGTTCCTTATCCAGCATGCAAAACTAAATAGATTCATCAAAACACTTAACATAAAATTTACAAGACTTGATAAAATTGCTGATGAATTAAAAGAGTTATATCTTAAATTAAGAAAAAGCGAGAAAGAGTTTGAAAAAAGAATTAAAAGAATAGAAAAAATAGATACAGATATAGAAAAATTATTATCTCCTGATTATCATAAAGATGAAACTTTACTCAAGAAAATAGAAAGAAGTGGATTTTCTATACCAAGATATGAAATTTTGAGAACAGAAACAGTTAGATTAAAAGAAGAGATAGAATCTTTAAAAGAAAAAATTGGAACAATTCCTTCTGAATTTGACCATGTAATTAATATAATTCAAGAAGGAAGACAAGAAGTTAATAGAATAAAGCAGATTATAGTTCAGGCTAATTTAAGACTTGTTGTTTCTATAGCTAAAAAATACACAAACAGAGGCTTACAGTTTTTAGATTTAATTCAAGAAGGAAATATAGGATTAATGAAAGCCGTTGATAAATTTGATTATAAAAAAGGTTATAAATTTTCAACTTATGCTACATGGTGGATAAGACAGGCTATAACAAGAGCAATAGCAGACCAAGCAAGAACAATAAGAATACCGGTTCATATGATAGAAACAATCAATAAACTACTCAGAGTTGCAAGGTCTATGGTTCAGGAACTTGGAAGAGAACCTACTCCGGAAGAGATAGCTAAAAAAGTTGGTATGCCGGCAGATAAGGTAAGAAAGATATTAAGAACATCACAGGAGCCTATCTCCCTTGAAACACCGGTAAGTGATGATGAAGAATCACAACTTGGAGATTTTATAGCAGATAAATCGGTTTTATCTCCTGAAGAATATGTTTTAAAACAAGCATTGAAAGCTCAGCTTGATGAGGTATTATCCACTTTATCAGAAAGAGAAGAGCAAGTTTTAAGATATAGATTTGGTCTTGAAGATGATACAGAATATACTCTGGAGCAAGTTGGAAAACATTTTGGTGTTACAAGAGAAAGAATAAGACAGATAGAAGCAAAAGCTTTAAGAAAATTAAGACATCCACATAGAGCAAAATATTTGAAACCATTTATTGAAGATTAATTTATTAAGCGGGCGAATATTCGCCCGTTTTTATTATTTTTTAATTAATTGGTATTTTATAAGTAATTCTGCAATCTGAACAGCATTTGTTGCAGCACCTTTTCTAAGATTATCTGCAACTATCCACATAGAAAGACCATTATCAAAAGCAGTATCTTTTCTAATTCTACCGACAAAAACATCATCTTTTCCAGCTACTTCTATTGGTGTTGGATAAACATTATTAAAAGGGTCATCTTCAAGAATTACACCGGGAGCTTTTGATAAAATCTCTCTTGCTTCTTCTACAGTTATAGGTTCTTCCGTTTCTATAACCACAGTTTCACTATGACCAATATAAACCGGCACTCTTACACAGGTTGGAGATACTTTAATATCAGGAGCATGCATTATTTTTCTTGTTTCATTTATCATTTTCATCTCTTCTTTTGTATAACCATTTGGCTCAAAATTATCTATTCTTGGTATTACATTAAAAGCTATATGGGTTGGTAAAGCTTTTGGATAGTAATATTTTCCTTCAAATCTTGCTTTTGTTTCCATTTCTAAATCTTCTATTGCTGTCGCACCTGCTCCTGAAACAGCTTGATATGTAGATACGAAAATTCTTTTTATTTTCTTTCTTTGGTGTATAGGATATAAAGCTACAACCATCTGAATAGTAGAGCAGTTTGGATTGGCTATTATTCCTTTGTGCCATTTAACATCTTCCGGATTAACTTCCGGAACTACAAGAGGAACATCATTTTCCATTCTAAAAGCAGAACTATTATCAATAACTATTGCACCTTTGGATACAGCCACAGGAGCCCATTTCTTGCTTCTTTCTCCACCGGCAGAAAATAATGCTATATCTATTCCTTCAAAAGCTTCTTCCGATACCGGCTCTACTTTATATTTCATACCATAATATTCAATCTCTTTACCGGCAGACCTTTCAGAAGCCAAAAATTTTATATTATCAATCGGAAAGTTCCTTTCTTCCAAAACTTTTATCATTGTTTGTCCAACTGCACCGGTAGCTCCAAGAATTGCAACATTAAACATCTAAAAACCTCCACAAAAAATTTATTATAAAATATTTTATCATTTCGCAAAAATTGAGGATAAAAATCATGAAAGGGAAATTAGAAAATCCTTTATTTGTTATTACATTAATGACAACCTTAATGGCTTTACCTTTTATTGCATTTTTATTAGATAGATTTTTGTTAAAATTAAATAACTCTTTTTTATTTTTTGCCGAAATAACTATATTATCCTTAGGTATTTCTTCCGGTGTTATTATATTTTTATTTTTAATAGGAGGTAGGAAAAGATGAAAAAGGTAGGATTTTTGGCTTTAATATCGGTTTTTGCATTTTCCTGTGCAAATCAAGACCAGATGGTAGCATTACAAAGGGATATTATTCAGATGAAGGAAGATATAGCTTCTTTAAAAACTGAAACAAAGAATAATAGAGAAGCTATTGAAACATTAACCACAAGGGTAGATAAATTATCTCAAAAAGTTTCAGAAAATAGTATTGAGATAGAAAAATTAAAATCTTCAAAGAAACAAGAGCAAGTAGAAACTAAGGAAAAATTACCAAAACCTGAAGAACTTCCAAAAGAAGGAGCAGAAAAAGTTAAAATTCCGGAAGGGGAAAAAGAGTTATATCAATATGCATTGGATTTATATTTTAAAGGAGATTTGACCGGTGCAAGACAGTATTTTTATGAATTTTTAAAAAAATATCCTGATTCGGATTTATACGGAAATGCTATATTCTGGTCTGCCCAAACATTTTTTGCAGAAGGTAAATATGAGGATTCTATAAAATTATTTCAGGCTTTAATAGATAAATGTGATAAAGGCGAAATAAAAAAATGTAATAAATATCCTGGAGCATTATTAAAACTTGGATATGCTTATATAAATATAGGCGATAAAGAAAAAGGCAAAGAATATCTAAATAAAGTAATACAAATGTTCCCTAATACGGAAGAAGCAGGACTTGCTACTAAAAAATTAGGGACTTTACAATGAATTTATATAAAATCCCAAGCCATGTTGCCATCATAATGGATGGCAATGGCAGATGGGCTAAAAAAAGAGGATTACCAAGGGTTTTCGGACATAGAGAAGGTATCAATGCAGTAGAAAAAGCAGTTAAATTCTCTAAGAAAGTAGGAATAAAATATCTGACTCTTTTTGCTTTTTCTACTGAAAATTGGCAAAGACCGAAAGAAGAAGTAGAAGCTATAATGTCTTTATTCGTTGAATATATAAATAAAGAAATTCCTTTTTTGATAGAAAACAATATAAAACTTCTGTTTATGGGAAGAAGAGATGTTGCTGATTATATAAAATTAGCTATGGAAGAAGCAGAAACTAAAACAAAAAATGGTAAAGATTTAACTTTGATTATAGCATTTAATTATAGTGGTAGGGCAGAAATTATAGATGCTGTTAATAAAATATTAAAAGAGAAAAAAGAGATAACAGAAGAAGATTTTAAGAATTATCTATATTTGCCGGATATCCCTGAGCCGGATTTACTTATTAGAACAAGTGGAGAAAAAAGAATATCTAACTTTATGTTATGGCAACTTGCTTACACAGAGCTTTATTTTACTGAAACATTATGGCCTGATTTTGATGAAGAAGAATTTTTAAAGGCTTTATATGATTATCAAAGTAGAGAAAGAAGATTTGGAAAAGTGATAGAATGAAAGAGTTTGTGATAAGAACTATCTCTGCAATTATCCTTGCCGGCATAGTTATCGGTGGTATTATATATCTTCCGGTTTATATCATTAAATTATTTATTGCTGTTTTATCTGTATTGGCAACTTGGGAAATTAATAATATTTTTGAAAAAAAATTCAGCAATATATCTAATCCTTTTTCTTTAATAACTTCTTTTTTAGCTTCTTTATCTATTCTTTTTGTCAGTTTTTATTTAGCTTTATTTTTGATAACTTTATACTCTTTTTGGGTAGGAAAAAAATATTATGATATTAATTACTTAGTTTTTTCTTTTTTCGGTTTGATATATACCACTTTTTTTATATCTTCCGTAGGAATTTTGATAGAAATTGATAAAAATCTTATTTTTGTTTTATTTGCTGTTGTATGGTTTGGAGATATTTTTGCTTATATTATAGGGAAGAATTTCGGAAAAAGAAAATTATCTCCGGTAATATCTCCTAAGAAGACGGTTGAAGGAGCAATTGGTAGTTTTGTGGCTTCTGTTATATTTGGTTTAATCTTTGCATATTATTTAAAATTTGATGTTTTATATCTTTCTATTCCTATTTTTTTATCTGCTATCTTTTTACAGATTGGGGATTTATTTGAAAGTTTTATAAAAAGACAGTTTGAAGTTAAAGATTCTTCAAACATAATACCGGGACACGGTGGTATTCTTGACAGAATAGATTCTCTTATTTTTGCTTCTGTAATATTTGTTATTTATTCCCAGATTTTTAAAATTTTGTAATATGTATCTCTTTGGGCAGGTATAAATCCGGCTTCTTTTATATATTTTGCCATTTTTTCCGGTTTTGGATAAGATACCTTAAATCCGGTAGAAGCTACCACATTTTCCTCTATCATAGTACTTCCAAGGTCATTTGCTCCAAAATGAAGGGCTACCTGACCTATTTTCATAGTTTGGGTTACATGTGAAGCCTGAATATTATCAAAATTGTCAAGAAATATTCTGCTTAAAGATAAAACTTTTAAATAATATGTGGATGTTGCCGGTTCAAGATAATCAAGCATTGTATTTCCCTTTTGGAAAGTCCAAGGAATAAAAGCAGTAAATCCGCCGGTTTCATCTTGAAGATTTCTTATATTGGATAGATGTTCTATTATATGTTTTGGTTTCTCTATATGTCCAAACATCATTGTAGCAGTGCTTTTCATACCAAGCTCATGGGCGGTTTTATGAACTTCAAGCCAAGTTTTTGTATTTGTTTTATTAGAAGAAATTAAAACCCTAACTTCGTCTGATAAAATTTCTGCTCCTCCACCGGGTAAACTATCCAAACCTGCTTCTTTTAATTTAACCAAAACATCTTTTATACTCATATTTTCAAGTTTGGCTATATAATTAATTTCGGTTGCAGATAAAGAATGTATCTGAATATTCGGAAATTTTTCCTTTATAGATGATATTAAATCTATATAAAAATCAAGTCTCAAATCCGGATTTAATCCTCCCTGCATTAATAAAGTTGTTCCTCCCCAATCTATAAGCTCCTGTATTTTTCTAAATATCTCATCATATTCCAGAACATAAGCATCTTTATCTTTTTTCTTTCTTTGAAAAGCACAAAATTTACAACCGGCAACACATATATTTGTGTAATTAATATTTCTATCAACAACAAAAGTTACAATATTTGAAGGATGTTTCTGCTTTCTAATATAATTTGCAATTTTACCTAAGGTAATAACATCGCTATTTTCAAAAATATATAAAGCTTCTTCTTCGGATATTCTTTCTTTATTTAAAACCTTATCATATATATAATTAAGATTTAAAGTCTTCATTTTAAACCTCCAGAAAAATATGTATAATAATATATAACAACTTCAAGAGGGATGCTATGCTATTTAAGTCTTTTGGATTTGATAAGATAGATAAGAAAGAATGCTTACTAAAGCTAAATAAAACTATATTTCCGGATGCAAAATTATTAGTTATTTTTGTTCCTTATGAATTTCTTGATGAAGATTTTGATAAATGTATCAGGCAGTATTATGGTGGTGATTATATAGCAATTTCTGCTATCGGAGTTATGTTTAATGAAAATCTATTTTATGATGGCATTTCCGGTTTTGGATATTATGGAGAAAATTATAATATCTTTTTACAAGAAGATATAACTGAAAATATAGAAAAAACAGCAGATAATTTAAAAAATTATTATTTAAACAATAGAGAGAATGTAAACCTTATTTTTGCAAATGTATCTCCGGTTTCAATAAATAAGGTGTTGGATAGCTTGCATGGTTTTTCGGAAGAAGGAAATTTATGGGGTGGTATTGCTTCTTCAAGAGATAAAGAGTTTAGAACAAGAATTATCTATAACGGAAAATTTATTGAAGATGGATTTGTTGTCTTAACCTTGAAAAATTTAAAAATATATTCAAATATATCACTTGGATTTATACCGGTTGGACTTCCTTATAAAATAACAAAAGCAAAAGATAATAAAGTTTATGAAATAGAAGGAATGAAAATAGATTATTTTTTAGAAAAATTACTACAAGGAACCGGAATTAATCTTGAAAATTTAGATCCACTTACAACAGCTCAAACTTTATGGAACTTCCCTTTTCTTATATTAAATAAGGAATATGGATATGTTTCTGTTAATAGAACTGCTTTTAAATATAATAAAGAAGAAAATGCATTAATATTTTATGGAAATATAGAAGAGGGTAGCGAAATAAGAATTGCAATAGCAGATTCAGAAGATATTTTAAATAGTTTTGAAAGAATAATCAAACATTTTCAAGATGAGATAAAAAATAAAAAAATATATATAATGCTTAATTTTTCCTGCTTGGCAAGAATTTATTTATTAAAAAAAGAAGGAAAAGAACAGGAAGAACAAAAAATTTTAAAAAAATATTTTCCTACCATAGATATTGTTGGATTTTTAACATCCGGCGAAATTGGGCATGATAGATTTGGAAAAGCAGGTATGCTATATAACGAAACATCCTTAATTGTAGCTATTGGAGAGTAAGATATGGATAATATTAACCAGAAAATATTAAAAAATTTATTAAAAGAGATAACTTCCAGATATGATTATATGGCTAAAAGCTTCTCTTCTTTAAAACAAGAAGTAGAAACAATTAAATATATAGATTATTTAACAGGGCTTTTATCAAAAGAGGGATTTTTGAGAGAACTTGGAAAGTTAATAGAAAAAGCAAAATCAGAAAACAAAGATAAAAAAATATTTGTAATGACACTTGATTTAGATAATTTTAAATATATAAATGATGTTTATGGGCATGAAATAGGTGATATATTTTTAAAAGAGATTGCAATTAATATTTTAGAGAACATAGACAGGTCTAATTCTATCTTAGGAAGAACCGGAGGAGATGAATTTTGTATAGCCATTTATGATGTAAAAAATGAAGAAATTATAAAAACAGCAGAAATTTTACTACAAAAAATAGAAAATTTTTCTTTAAATTTAGGTAAAAATCATCTTAAAACTACTGCATCCATAGGAATTTCTATTTATCCAAATGATGCTTTAGATGCAAAAAATTTAATCCTTAGAGCAGAAGAAGCTTTATATGAAGCAAAACAAAAAGGAAAAGGAATTTTTATTGTATTTAACAAAGAGCTTCACGATAGATTTAGAAGAATAGAGGAAGCAAAAGTTTTATTAAATAAAGCTATAATTTCAAAAAATGTATATCCATTTATCCAGCCAATTTTTGATATAAAATCTAAAAAATTTATCGGTGGAGAGATACTTCTTAGAATTAAAGATGGAAATGAATTTATACCGGCTTATAAATTCATAGATGTAGCAAATAACTTTGGATATATTGACCAGCTTGAGCATATAATAATTGAAAAAATAATAGATGAAGACAATTTAAAAATTTTAGAGGATAAATTTATCTTTATAAATAAAACGATAAAATCCGAAAAAAAAGCAGGATTTATAAAAAAAGAGATAGATATTTACCACACAATGAAAAAAGAATACAATATAACACCGGTAATTGAAATTACAGAAAGCTCTTTTGTCGAATATTTTGGAATTTTATCTGAATTTATAAAAAAGTTAGAAGAAAAAGGGATATTTTCTGCCCTTGATGATTTTGGAGCCGGATATGCTTCATTTAGATATCTTTTAAATTTGGATATAAATATTTTAAAAATAGATGGTTCTTTGATAAAAGATATTTTAAATAACAAACGCTCAGTAGCTATTGTTAAAGCAATCTCAGAAATTTCAAAAGATTTTGGTATAAAAACCGTTGCAGAATTTGTAGAAAATAAAGAAATTTTGTCAGTATTAAATATTTTGGATATAGATTATGCACAGGGCTTTTATTTATCAAAACCTATGAGTATAATAGATTTTAAAAATTTTTTGAAATAAGAACTATTAAAAATGGCAGGACATTTAGAAAATACAAGAGCAGTTGATAAAATTACTTATGTAACAGATGCTGTTCCTACATGGTGGATGATGTTTTGGATTGGCTATATCTTATTTACGGTAGCTTATATAGTTTTTGACTGGATACCTGATTTCCTTGGATGGATGAATGTAGTAGGCCAAGGAACTGAAGCTGTAGATAAGTATATCTGGCTGAGAGAATTAATGAGAAACTAAAAGTTGGGTATTCAGTTTAAGAGTTGATTAGTGTAAAATATATAATATGAGGTGCGTATATTGTAATTCGGAAAAAATAGTAAAGAATGGGAAATCAAATCAAGGAAAACAAAGATATTTATGTAAAGAATGTGGAAGAATTTTTGTAGAGAACCCAGAAAGAAAGCATTATCCCGATAATCTAAAAAAAACAGCAATAAGACTATACACAGATGGTGTTCCAATAGCAGTAATAAGTCGGTCTTTAGAAGTTCCTTATGAAACAGTTCGTAGTTGGATACGGGCGGCTGGAGAAAAAGCAATAAAAAAAAATAGAAGGAAGGAAAAAAGTCTTTCAGAACAAAGTATTTAAAAAAGCAGGATTAGATGAAATGTGGACTTATGTAGGTAAGAAGGAAAATGAGATATGGATATGGACAGCAGTTTTTGATAAAGATTTTAAATTTTTTGAATTGGGAAAACGAGATGAAGAAACATTTTGGAAACTTTACTATCAAATACCTATAGCTAAAGATATACATACAGACGCATATAAAGTTTATGGAAATTTGGATAATAGGAAGGTAAAGAAATACGGATATACAAATTGGAATGAAGGATTGCATTCCTTTTTAAGAGATAAACTTGCTATGCTAAAAAGAAAAACAAAAGCTTATGCTAAATCTATTAGAGCTTTATATAGAGCTTTAGCTTTAGTTTTTGTTAGATGGAATTTATTATCTACTCTTTAACTAACTACCAAAAGTTGGTAGTCCTATCTAAAGGTGGCTAAAATCAGTTGGAATATTAGTAAGGCTAAAAACAATAGCTAATGCATATCTCAATGCATTAATGTTTTTACTATACTCTTTTGTTTTCCTTTGTAGTCTTTTTAATCTATCTCTTAATCTTGAATGCAACCCTTCATTCCTGTTTGTCTTCCCGAATTTACTTATCTTATGCTGTTTCCTATTTAACCAAGATTTATATATACGGTATCCGTCTGTATGATATTCTTTTGCCAATGGTAATTTAGCCAATAGATTTTAAAAAAGTTTTTTCTTCCCTATCTCCAATTTCATATAAATAATATTTTTCATTACCTTTCTTAACACAAGCTGTCCATATCCATACTGAATTTTCTTCTGTATTTTTGTTTATATACGTTCTCATCTCATCTATTGATATTTCATCCATATCTATCCTATTAGCTAATTTTTTCCATTTTTCCTGTAAATGCTTATCTAAAAATTTGCCAACTTCATATGTCCATCTGGCTACTGTTCCATA
>NZ_FXTX01000008.1 GCF_900182795.1 Venenivibrio stagnispumantis | reverse complement strand
GTTTCTTTAACAGCTCTTTTAATTCTTCCGTATTCTCTTTTATTAACTCTCTTTTTACTCTCTTCATATTAATTATTATACATCAGTTTTGGTATAAGCAGCAAGAATACCACTGATTGCACCGGATGCCCCTACCATAGGAATATTAACAGAACCTTCTAAAATAGAAACAAAACTTTGCAAAAATGCAGCAGTAAATCCACTAAAAATATACAAAATCAAAAATCTAAATTTACCAAGGGCATCTTCTACATTATTTCCAAATATCCATAAAAATAACATATTTCCAAATATATGACCTATTCCTCCATGTAAAAACATATGAGTTATTAAAGGCTCAATATTAAAATGGACAACATCCAAAGGAAAAAGAGCATATCTATTTATAAATGCCATAAAATAATCTTCCGGTAATGATATTTCATAAATAAAAACAGCAATATTAATTATTATCAAAGTTATAGTTAAAATAGGAAAACTTCTCGTTGGAATATCATCCTTTATTGGTATCACTTTTCTTCTCCGGCATTTTCATTGTAGATACGGTAATTGCCCATAAAGCTGTAATAATTATTAAAAAGATAAATACAAAATTTTCACCAAGATGTAATAAATATCCTCCAACTGCACCACCTATAAATGCTCCTATAAATTGTGAAGTATTAAATACACCGGAAGCTGTTCCTTTTAAATGAGGTTTTGCATATTTGCTCATCAAAGAGGGCATTATAGGTTCAAGCATCATAAAACCGGTAAAATAAACAACAATAGATAATACAAAAAATAAAAAGTTATTCTTTAAAGTTAAAAACATTACAAATGATAAAATAAGAACAAATATTCCAAGAAGTTTTACTTCTTTGATTAAGCCTTTCTTCTCTGCAATTATAGTGCTTGGAACCATTATTGTAAGCCCAACGAAAAACATTAATAGATATATTTTCCATAAATCAGACACATCTATAAAATGATTTTTAGTAATAAGATAAGGAACAGTTGTAAATACAGCAGTAAGTCCCATGTGAAGCACAAACATTCCAAAATCCATTTTAAGTAGATTTTTATCTTTTAGGACATCTCTTAGATAAGAAGAAGTAAATTCAGCATCATCGTGATGAACAATAATTTTAGGTCTTGGTAATCCAAAAATTATATAAGGTATAGATATAGAAGCTAATATTGCAGTAAATAAAAATATTCCTTCCAGTCCAAAATGAGAAGCAATATAAGGGCCTAAGACCATTCCAAATGCAAATGACATTCCAATAGATGCACCAATAGTTGCCATTGCCCTTGTTCTTATTTCTTCTCGTGTTAAATCTGCAAGTAAAGCAATAACAACAGAAGAAACAGCCCCTACACCTTGCAATAATCTACCTGCAATTAAAAGATATATATTTTGCTCATAAGAAGCATAGGCAGCAAGAATACTACCTATAATAAATATAATGGTGCTTGACAATAATATAGGTATTCTTCCTATTTTATCGCTCCATAAACCATAGGGTATTTGGAATATAGCCTGCGTCAATCCATAAGCTCCAATAGCCAAACCTACTAAAAATGATGTAGCCCCCGGAAAATTATGAGCATAAACTGACAATACAGGTAAAGCCAAGAATAAACCAAGCATTCTAAGGGAAAATATTCCTGCCAATCCAATGGTTGCTTTCTTTTCTTCCGGTGTAAAATCTTTATCTATCAATCTAAGCCTCCGTATAGTATAATAATTTTTTAATATTATAAAACAATTTAAGATAAAAAAAATGAGTTTAATCAATTTTAGAAAATATGATATAAAAAGGTTCTAAATCATAGAAATTTTGTTTAAAATATTTTATATTGAGATTTAATCTCATAGAAAGGAGGAAAGAATGGTTCCTTTAGCTTTTGCAAGAAAAGGAGGCAAATTAAAAGTTAAAACTATAAGAGGAGGAAGAGAAGTTAGTGAAAGATTAATAGCAATGGGAATTGTTCCTGGAACTGAAATTACTCTTCTTAAAAAAAATGGTCATGGGCCAGTTCTTGTAAAAGTGGGTGAATCTCTCGTTGGCATTGGATTTGGTATGGCAAAAAAAATAGAAGTGGAGGAAGAACAATGAAACTATCAGAACTTAAAGTAGGAGAGTTCGGAAAGATTACAAATGTTAAAGGGAAAAATCCTGATATTAAAAGAAGATTAAGGGAGATGGGGTTAATTAAGGGAGAAATTTTAAAAGTTGAAAAAATAGCCCCTTTGGGTGATCCAATAGAGGTAAATGTTAAAGGTTACAAACTTTCTTTAAGAAAAGAAGAAGCCAACTATATAGAAGTTGAAAAAAATTAATGGGGGTGTATTTATGAAGGAAATTACTGTTGCTTTTGTTGGAAATCCGAATGTTGGGAAAACAGCTTTAATAAATAGTATTGCTGGTACAAAACTAAAAGTGGGGAATTGGCCAGGTGTTACTGTAGAAAAGAAGGAAGCGGAAGTGACTATTGAAAACATAAAGCTTAAACTGATAGATTTGCCAGGTGTTTATAGTCTTAGGGCTTATACGCTTGAAGAAAAGATAACGAGAGAATTTCTCCTAAAAGAAAAGCCTGACATTATTGTTAATGTTGTAGATGCGACAAATCTTGAAAGAAATCTCTATCTCACTACTCAGCTTATGGAACTTGGAATTCCAATGGTTATAGCTCTTAATATGTGGGATGAATTTCTTGATTTGGGATATAAGCTGGATATAAATAAATTTGAAGAGTTTCTCGGATTAAAAGTTGTTCCTACAGTAGCAGTAAAAGAGGTTGGGATAGAAGACTTATTAAAAGCTATATTGGAGACAATAGAGAAAAAAATTATCCCTAAACAACCTAAATATTCTGAGAGAGTTGAAGCATATATTTCTAAAGTAATAAACGATTTACCATTTAATACTGAATTTAAAAGGTTTATTGCTATAAAAGTTCTTGAGGGAGATTTAGAAATTATTGAATCTCTCGGAGATAACGCAGAGAAAATTAAAGGTCTGATAAAAGAGTTTGAGGAATTATTAGGTGAAGATGGAGAATCTTTAATTGCAGAGGAAAGATATAGTTACATTGAAAGCATTCTTAGAGAAACATTAAAACATCCAGTAGAGAAAAAAAGAAATATTACTGAAATTCTTGATGCTATTTTTTTAAATAGAATTTTGGGTATTCCTGTCTTTCTTTTTATTATGTATATAGTTTTTAAGCTTACATTTGATGGAAGTGGTCCTTTTATTGATTGGGCGGATGGTTTGAAAGATTTCATTGGGAGGTGGGTGGGGCAAGCCCTATCCCTATTTCCGACTCCTGAATGGATACAATCACTTATAATTGATGGAATAGTGGGGGGAGTAGGGCTTGTTCTGACTTTTGTTCCCTTACTTATTTTTCTTTACTTCTTTCTTGCCATTTTAGAAGAGAGTGGATATATGGCAAGAGCAGCCTTTGTTATGGATAGAATAATGCAGAGCTTTGGGCTTCATGGAAAATCCTTTATTCCGATGATTATAGGTTTTGGTTGTAATGTCCCTGCAATTTATGCAACACGAGCACTTGAGAATGAAACAGACAGAAAACTAACAGCCCTTCTTGTTCCTTTCATGTCCTGTGGTGCAAGGCTTCCAATATATGCATTATTCACTGCTTTGTTTTTCAAAGAACATAGAGCAGAGGTTACTTTTTTAATGTATCTTATTGGTATTATAGTTGCTATCCTTATTGGAATTATACTGAAAAAACTTGTATTTAAAAGAGAACCTTCTCCTTTCATACTGGAACTTCCGCCTTATAGATTTCCTACACTTAAATTGATATGGAGTTCAATCTGGACGAGAACAAAAGCATTTACCAAAAAAGCAGGTACCGTAATTTTAGCAACAATGATTCTTCTTTGGATTTTTACAAAAGTTCCCTATGGGGAAAAACCAGAAAATACTTTACTTGGAAGAGTGGCTACTACCATTAGCCCTGTTTTCAAACCTTGTGGATTTACTAGCTGGGAAGCTGTTGCTGCACTTATTCCTGGAACAATTGCAAAAGAAGTGGTTATCAGTTCTCTTGGAGTTCTATACGGAGTAAATAAGAGCGAAGAAACAGAAGAAAAAATATCTTTCACTGAGGACTTTAAAAATCAAATCAAAGGATTTTATGAAGCGTGTATTGATTCATTAAAAGGCATGTTTGGTAGTTTAAAACCAAGTGTTTTTGAAATGGAAGACGAAGAAACACCATTACAAAAAGCATTGAAAGCAGATTTTACTCCTCTTTCTGCTTTTTCTTATATGGTTTTCTGTCTTCTGTGGGTTCCTTGTATCGCAACCATAGGTGCTATTTATCAAGAGTTTGGTTGGCGAATGGTGGGAGCTTCAGTTTTACTTAATACTATTACACCTTACATTATTTCATCTCTTGTCTATAACATTGGAAAATTACTTGGATTTTAAAGGAGGTGAGTTATTATGATTGAGAATATTATACTTATAGGAATAGCTCTAATTTCAGGTTGGTATATCTACAACTACTTGTTTAATTCTATCAGCAATAATAAAAATAAAGATGTCTCTTTAGTTTGTAAAGGATGTATCAATTGCAGTTCTAATTCCTGCCTTGGCGGGACTTCTTCTGAAAAATTAACCAACTTTTATAAAAAAAATGGATAGGAGGTAATAAATAATGAAGAAATTGTCTAAAGCGATAATATTAGCATTTGGAACTGTCTCTATTCTTTCTACTCAGGCTTTTGCCGGTAAGAAAGTATTAATATATGACGATACAGAAACCCTTGGGACAGGAAATTATCAAAATGAAAATTATCTTATTTATAAAAAAGATATAGAAGAAAGTGAGGGTAACTATACTTTTAATTTTACTTATGGATGGAATGATAAAACGGATTTGGCTATAAATATTCCTTTTGAATATCTTAAAAATTATGAAGATGTTCATTCAGATATATCTGACCCAAGCATAGAGATAAAATATAGATTTTTTGAAAAAGATAATCTTAAATTTGCTATGAAGCCATTTCTTGGAATACCGGTAAAGAAAGATAGCGATTTTAGTGAGGGTCATTTCCAATATGGAATCACCCTTGTTTCCCAGTATGAGATAGAAAAATGGAGTTTTTATGCAAATACCTCTTTTGTGATTCATAAAGAAAAATTAAATGAAAATGAGTTTTTCCAATCTTTCTCAGCAGAATATAATATTAGTGATAATTTTTCATTGATAGGAACATTATATTTATCAAGTTATGATGAAACTGAAAAAGGAGGAATAATAGGATTTGGTTATTCATTTTCTAAATTTGAGATGGGTCTTGGTATAGGTAAAGTTTTTAATCCTGAAAATAACTACTCAATTTATGCTGGATTTACAATAAAATTCTTTTAATAATCTCCCCGAGAAATCGGGGAGTTAAATTATCTTTTAATGATGGTGTCCACCAGGACCGTGGGCGTGTCCATGTAATATCTCATCAGGTGTTGCTTCTCTGATAGATTTAATCTCAACATCAAAAACTAAATCTTTCCCTGCAAGAGGATGGTTTAAATCTACTGTTACTGTATTTTCATCAAAATCTACTACTACCATATGTATAATTTGACCTTCAGGTGTTTGAGCTTGGAGAGGTAATCCTACTTCTAAATCAACCCCTTCAAAATACTCTCTTGGAGCTTGCTGAATCAAATTTGGGTCTGCTATTCCATAAGCTTCTTCAGCAGGAACTTCAATTGTTTTCTTTTCTCCTTCCTTCATCCCAAGCATTCTTTCTTCTAATCCCGGAATGATATAACCTGCTCCTACTAAAAATGTAAGAGGTTGTCCCTGACTTGCATCAAGAACTTCGCCTGTTTCTTTGTCTTTTAATACATACTCAAAAGAAACAACTTTGTTTTTTGAAACTTCCATACCAAAAACTCCTAAAATTTATTTAGCACCAATAGGCACTATTGGAAAGAGATATTTATTGATTTATCCCCTTTCAAGAATGCCCAAAATTTCTTCTTCTTTATATTTTTCTATTTTATTTTTACCTCTATAAATATATACCATTTTTTGATTTTCTTCAATAGTTATTACAATAACATTTTTAAAATGATTATTAAAAGCAAAATTTATAGAGTCATTTATATCTCTTTTTATTATATCCCTCGCAACTGAAAAATTTTTCTCCCTTAATATTTTTGCTATTTTGTATGCTGTCTTTTTGTCCTCAGTTGTGTCTATTATAAAATAATCCTTTTGGTTTTCTTTCAGTTTATTATTTTTTTCAAGGTAGTTATAAATATTAAATAAATCAAAAGCAAAACCGGTAGCAGGAATTTTTCCATTGTATTTTTGGATTAAACTATCATATCTTCCACCTTGTCCTATCTTTTTATTAAAATCCTTTATAAATATCTCAAATACAACGCCGGTATAATAAGAAAATTCTGTCGGTTCTCCTATATCAAAAACAACTTTTTCCGTTAAATCATACTCTTTTAATATGTTGTATATCTTTTCCAAATCTTCAAAATTCTTATAAAGATTATTAAAATCTTTTAATCTGTTTTTAAGAAAGATTATTAAATCAATATCTCCTTGATATTTTGGTATATTTATAATGAAATCTTTAAGTTTGTTATCTAAATTTTTATTCAGGCAAAATTTCTTTAAATTATAAATCTCTCTATGTTTTATATATTCCATGAATATCTTAAATTCTGTATCATCTAAATTAAGTATCTCTTTTAAAGAACTGAAAATTTCAACATTATTTATATCTATTTGATAATCTTTTATTTCTACGGATTTTAATGATTGGGATGCTACTGCAAGGATTTCTGCATCTGCTTCAATTTCTGAAACTCCTATAAACTCAATTCCTATCTGTCTTTTTTCCCAAAGATTATCTGCTTTTGGAATAGTATATCTAAATATATTGCCTGTATAAAATAATCTAATAGGAAACTCTTTTTTTTGAAGGGAAGCTATATATCTTGCAATCTGAGCTGTAAAATCTATTCTTAATGTAAGAATATCTCCTTTGTATCTATCAACGATTCTAAATGTTTGATTTGCTATTTCCTGTCCTATACCTTTTTTATGGACATCATAAAACTCAATAGTAGGTAAGATAATCTTTTCATATCCCCATAACTTAAATATATCGGATATCTTCTTTTCAAGATTATCTATATTGTAACTTTCTCTTATTGAAAATGCCCGAATTCCATCAGGTAAATCTATATTCAATTTCTCTCCTTATAATGCATCAAGAGATGGTATAAAATAATCTCCAAGAAAATATGTGTTATTTAATTTATACAAAATAGGTCTGACAGGGTCATAATCAAGAATTGAGTAAGATGCATTATCGCATCCGAAACTCCAAAATTTTTCAAGAGGAACATCAAGTCCTGCAACTAAGGAAGCTCTTATTGGAACAGTATGCGATACAGCTATTATTGTTTCTCCATCATGCTTTTGTAATACTTTTTGTTGAAAATTTTTTACTCTGTTATAAACATCTATAAGAGATTCTCCATTTGGAAATTTTACTTTATGTGGTTCATATATCCATTCTCTAAACATCTCCGGATATTTTTCTTTTACTTCTTCAATAAATAATCCTGACCAATCGCCATGGTCTATTTCTATTATATCTGTATCTGTGATAATAGGTAGATTTGTTTCTAAGCTTATATACTCAGCTGTTTGATATGTTCTTTTTAGTGGGCTTGAGTATAAAGCCGTAGGATTATATTTTTTTAAAGCCTGAGCAATTAAAGGTGCTTGTTTATGTCCCCTTTCACTTAATTCAGGGTCAAGTCTTCCTTGATATTTTCCAATTGGGTTCCAAAGGCTTTCTGCATGTCTTACATATATAATTCTTACTGCCACTTTACACTCCTTCTATCATTATTTCTTGAACTTTTTTTACGCCTTTTCCAAGCTCTACTTTATATCCCATTTTATATAAAGCAACTTCTAATACAGATATTGCTTCTATCATATCTACAAAATCAAAATAACCCATGTGGGCTATTCTTATAATTTTTCCTTTTAGATGGTCTTGTCCTCCGGCTACTCTTATTCCGAGTTTTTGCATAATTTTTCTTAGCTCATCTGCATTAATTCCTTCCGGTGAAAATACAGCTGTTGCTGAATTTGCAGGGCTTTCAGAAAGTAATTTTAGTCCAAGCTCTTTTACTGCTTCTTGTGTTGCTTTTGCAAGAAGGGCATGTCTTTTTGCAAGCTTAGGTAATCCTTCTCGTAGTATAAGATTTAAACTTTCATTTAATGCTATGATTAGGTTTATTGCCGGTGTATAAGCTGTTTGTCCTTTTTGTTGTTTTTTACTCTCTGCTTTTACTGAAAAATAATATTTAGGTAAATTGCTTTTTTCTAATCTTTTCTCTGCTTTTTCGCTATAATATAAAATAGATAATCCCGGTGGAAGCATTAGGGCTTTTTGTGAGCCGGTAACGAGAATATCTATTCCTATTTCTTCCGGATAAACTTCATAAACTCCAACAGATGTTATTCCATCAACTACAAGAAGACAATCTTCCAAACTGTTTGATATCTCTGCAAGTGGCTTTAAATCGTGATATGTTGCAGTAGATGTTTCTGATTGTTGAACTAATATTCCTTTTATATCTTTGTTATTTTCTACTATCTCTTTTAATTTATCTATATTGTATGTTTTTCCCCATTCTATCTGATAATCTATAACATTTAGCCCGAATGTTTTTGCTAAATCTCTCCATCTTTCTCCAAATTTACCTGCATTTATTACAAGCACTTTATCATTTTCATTAAAAAAATTTACAATAGATGCTTCCATTGCACCGGTTCCGGAAGATGCAAACATCAAAACATCTCTTTCTGTATTTAATAATTTTTGTAATTTTTCTCTAACTTCTAAGAATATTCTTGTAAATTCAGGGGTTCTATGATGTATTATCTGTTGCCCTAATGCTTTAATAACTTCCGGTGGTAAAGGCACAGGTCCGGGTGTAAATAACCTTTCTTTTAAAATCATTAGCTACTCCTTACAAAAATTATTTAACAATATTTTATCACTCTTCTAAACTAATTGGTATAAACTCTATCTTTAATTGATTTAAAGGTGTATCTTTTACTATTTTATATCCTTCTTTATCTTCATCATAAACAATTTCTATAATTCTTTCTAATTTTTCTGCCGGTTTTATTTTTGTTCCGGTTAAATTAAGCATTCCTTTTTCTATTCTTATATTTTTGGATATTAATTCTTTTCCTGAGTTATCATAAATTTTTAACACCCCATCTATTGCTTTTAATGTTTTATTTGTATTGTTTATTACTACTGCTTTTAACACTATATAATCATTTCTATCAAATTGATTATCTGATTTTTTAAATTTCTTTTCCAATACAGAAAAAGATATAGCATTTTCCGGAATTACTTCTTTTTTTACAATGCTTATATTTTGAGCCGGTGCCTGTTCTAATCTGTTTAATTTTTCTTCAAGCATCTTTACCTTTTTTTCAAGGTCAGAAACTCTGCTTTCTAAATCCTGTGCATTTGCCAAAAAAGTGATAGATAAAACCGATAGAAAAATCTTTTTCATAATAAAACCTCCAAATTATATTTCAAGCTCTACAAGCTTGTTTTCATAATTTCTAAATATTATTTTATCACTTTCTATGGAAACAATATAATTTGGAATAATAGGCACTTTTCCAAGACCACCTTTTAAATCAATCGCATAGGTAGGAATACCAAGTCCTGATAACCTTCCTCTTAGATACTCTAAGATTTCAACTCCTTTAAAAATATCTGTCCTAAAATGATATACCCCCTTAGTTGGGTCGCAATAAAATAAATAGTAGGGTTTTATTTTTATTTTTAAAAGGTCTCTCATCAATTTTTCTATTATATATTTATCATCATTTATTCCTTTTAATAATACGGTTTGATTTAAAACAGGAGTTCCGGTTTTTAATATATTTTTAACTGCAATTTTTGTGTAATTTGTAATCTCATTTGGATGATTAAAATGGGTTATAAGCCATAATTTATCGTATCTATCAAATATCTCCAAAAGCTCTTCATCAAAAAATCTAAATGGATTTACTACTAACTCCCTGCTACCTATTCTTATTATATCTATATGTTCTATCTCTGACAGATTTTTTATAATATACTCTATCTTTTGATTAGGCAGTGTTAATGGGTCTCCACCGGATATAAGAACTTCTTTTATATTTTTATTTTCTCTGATATATTTAAACATGGCTTCATACTCTTCTTTTGTTCTTGCCCTTTCATCTTCTAAGAATATTCTTTTTCTCATACAATGCCTACAATAAACACTACAAAAATTAGTAGCCCTAAATAAAACCCTATCCGGATATCTATGGGTTAAACCATTTACAGGACTTTTTATATCTTCTAAAAAAGGGTCTAATAAGGCATATTTTTGATAATTTTCATCTATCTCTTTTATATCCGGAACTATCTGTTTTAAAATAGGGTCATCTTTATCCTCAAAATTAGCAAGTGATAAATAATAAGGAGTTGTCCCAAAATGAAATATCTCTTCGGTTCTTAATATATCTTCTTTATTTTTCAGATTTATAAAATTTTCAAGCTCTTTAACTTCTTTTAATCTATTTTTGATTTGCCATTTCCAATTTTCCCAATCTTCTTTTTTTACATCTTTCCAGATATTTATATTCTGCCAATAATTTTCTTCTAAAATTCTCAAATTTTTCTCCTTATCAAATTTTTTGATTATAATATAATAATAAAGATATCATAAAGAGGCGAAAAAATGAAAGAATTTATAGTTATATATATAACTGCTCCAACAGAAGAAGTGGGTAAAAATATTGCAAAGAAATTAATAGAAGAAAAAGTTGCTGCCTGCATAAATATTGTAAAAAATATATATTCTATCTATTGGTGGAAAGGAAATATAGAAGAAGATAATGAAGTTCTTTTGATTATAAAAACTAAAAAAGATTTATTTGATAAGATTGAAGAAATTGTCAAATCTATTCATCCATATACTATTCCAGAGATTATTGCATTACCTATTGTAGCAGGTAGCTTTGATTATTTAAATTGGATAGATGAATCAACCATTTAAAAATGGTCTGAATCTAAATCTAAATCGTATTTCATAGGCAAAAAAATTTATAAATATTAATATAGTTATTATAAATACATATTTTAACATCTTCATAATAAAGTGATTAAAATTTACTTGTGAGATAAAATAAACTCAGATAATGCTTTTCTTTCATCATCTTTTAATGCTTTTGTTGTGTAAATTTGAGGTTTCATTATAGCTTCTTTAGCAGGGTCAACTATGGCTTTACCTTCACCTTTTAAGTATTTGATTAAATCAGCTTCTTTTCCGGCATAAGTTGTAGCTATTTTCTTTAAAGAAGGTCCAACTGTGTCAGCTGCTGGTTGGTGACAGGCAGTACATCCTTTGGATTGGAATATAGCTTTTCCATCTGCTGCAAAAGAAGCAGAAACTACTGCTACTACTGATAAAACTGATAATGCTAATTTTTTCATCTAAACACCTCCTAAATTAATGTTATTATTAATATATCTTAAAGCTAAAATAATTTCAACAATAAGAGAAAAATCATATAAAATATTTATGAGATAATTTATTCTGATTATAACTATAAATATCTAAAAGCGAGGTATAAAAGATGGAAATAAAACCAGAGATATTAGAAAAAATGAGAAAATTTGCAGAAAGTTTTGCAGAAAAATCCGGAACAGTTCCAAATCCAGATATAGAAGTTAGAGAGGCTGTAATACAGGGGCTTGCAGCACATGTACAAGAACTTGGCAAACCTCTTTGTCCTTGTAATTTTTATCCGGATAAAAAAGAAGAGGTTCAAAAAAGAAGATGGATTTGTGCCTGTGATGAGATGCAGATATTTAAGTACTGCCACTGCCTTTTATTTACTACACCGGAAGGATTACCAATAACAGAGTATTTGCCTGAATGGCATGAAGGCAGACAGATTTATGGATTAGTAAAAGACCCAACACCTGATAAAGGAAGAGCTTTATCAAAGGTAGAAAATATAATAGAAAATTTAAAAATATTTGTGCAAGAACACGGATTAGATATTCCGGAAGAAGAAATAATAAAATTTGCACAAGAAACAGCTAAAAAGAAATAAAGATAAAAAATTTTTATCCGAAAATAAATACATGGAGATAAAATGTAAATTTTTAGAGCAACTTAATAATGATTATAAATTAACAAAAGAGGATATCTCTTTTATCGCACAGATAGCAAAAGAACAAATAAAATTTATGATAAGAAATAATATTCCTTTATTACCAACAAATTATAAAAATTGGTTTATTGTTTTTTGTTATCTTTTTGAAAATAAGCAAAGTTTTACAGATATAGATGCAGTATCTATATATAAAAATTTCTTTGAAGAAAATTGTTGTGATGATAAAGTAGAAAATTTTAAATCTCAGCTTCAAATGAAAAAACTTGAGAAAATAGCAGATAAAATCAGTGAAGATTTAGAAATGGTTGTCAAACTTATAGAACAAGGGGATATAAATATAGAAAATTCCCAAAAAGTAATAGAACAGGAATGGAATAATGCTAATATAGAAAAAATAGGAGAAAATGTAGAAAAGATTTTAGAAGAGTTAAGATTTTTAAGAGAGCAAAATAAAGAATTAAAGGAAAAATTAGAACATTATAATCAAGAAGTTAAAAAATTAAAAGAGGAATTAATAGAAGCAAAAGAAGAAGCAAATCTGGATTTCTTAACAGGTTTACCTAATAGAAGAAGTTTCATCAGAGCATTAGAAGAATATTTTAAATTACTCAAAGAAAAAGGTATTGATTTTTCAATTATTCTTTTTGATATAGATAATTTTAAAAAAATAAATGATACTTATGGACATGATGTTGGAGATTTAGTTTTAAAGGATGTTGCTTCAGTTTTAAAATTTTATTTAAGAGCAAACACAATAGCAGGAAGATTAGGTGGAGAGGAATTTGGTATCTTAATACCTGCAAAATTGGAAGATGCTGTTAAAGTTGCAGAAAGAATAAGAAAAGTTATGGAAAATAGAGAAATAAGATATCAGGATAAAATCATTAAATATACAGCCAGTTTTGGAGTTACACAAGCAAAAAAAGATGATACTATTGATACATTGCTAAAAAGAGCAGATGAACTATTATATAAAGCAAAGAGAAGTGGAAAAAATATTGTAATTGCAGATGGCTAAAATTGTAAACTTTATTTTTTTATTGTTTTATAATGAATATGCTAAATCTATTAATGATTGAATTAAAAATCTTTTTAAAAATATAATAATCAATATAACGATAAAAGGAGCAAAATCTATATTATAAACTATGGTTGGAATATATTTTCTGATTATCCTGTAAACCGGCTCGGTAAGGTTATATATAGTTCTAACAAGTGGATTGTAAGGGTCGGGATTTACAAAACTAAGTAAAGAAGAGATTATAACTATCCACATATAGACAGTTAAGGCGATGTCTAAGATTTGAGACACCGCCATTAAAAAATTTTGTAAAAGAAACATTTTTATTTTTCAGGAAATTCAACAAATTCTATGATAGCTTTTTCTCCACCATCGCCAACTCTTTTTGTAGCAAGTTTGTAAATTCTTGTATATCCACCGTTTCTATTTGCAAAAAGTGGAGCTATATCTTTAAATAATTTAGTAGCTGCTTTTTCATCTTTTAATCTTGCATTAAGTAATCTTCTGGAAGCAATTGTTTGTTTTTTTGCAAGGGTAACTAATTTTTCTACAAAAGGTCTTAATGCTTTTGCTTTTTCAACGGTTGTAGTAATTCTTCCGTGTTCTATCATTGCTTTTGCAAGATTTACAAATAAAGCTTCTCTTTGTTCTTTTCTTCTGTGAAAACTTTTAGTTTTTACTCTATGACGCATCTTTACTTACCTCTCTTTATTTTATTCTGAAGATTTAGAAGGAGCAAGTTCAAGACCCATTTCTGCCAATGCATCTTTTATCTCCTTTAATGCTTTTCTACCTATGCTTTTAGCTTCTTTTAAATCTTCCTCTGTCAGTCTAACAAGCTCTCCTATTGTATTAATTCCTATCTTTTTAAGAGTATTTATAGCCCTTGATGATATTTCAAGTTCATCTATGGATAAAGAAAGTTTATCTTCTTCTATTTTTGGTTCTTCAACCCTTTGGATAGCTTTTTTAACAGTTTCAACTCTTTTTACAGTTGGTTTTAATAAAAGCTGATAATGTTCTATTAATATATTTGAGGCTTTTGTAAGTGCTTCATCCGGTGTAATAGAACCATCAGTTTCTATCTCAAGAACCAATTTATCATAATCTGTTTTACCACCTACCCTTGTTGGTTCCACATTAAAAGTGCATCTTTTTACAGGAGAGAATGAAGCATCTATCTGTATCCATCCTATTTCAGATGGCTCTTCCATCTCTTCTACCATTACATATCCACGGCCTCTTTCTATCTTTAACTCCATCTGAAATCTGATGTTAGAAGTAATTGTAGCAATATGAACATCAGGAGTTATTATCTCAACTCCCTGAGGAAGTTTAATATCTTTTGCATACACTTTTGCAGGACCTTCTATATCTAAAACAGCAAACTCTTCATTTTTAGTTTCATCCATTTTAAATTTTATCTGTTTTAAATTAAGAATTATCTCTGCAACATCTTCCAAAATACCTTCTATTGTTGTAAATTCGTGATGAGCTCCAACTATTTTTGCAGAAGTTATAGCTGTTCCAGGTAATGAAGATAATAAAACTCTTCTCAAAGAATTTCCTACGGTAATACCATAACCTCTTTCCAATGGTTCAACATACAATCTACCGAATGTTTCTGTTTTTGTTGCTTCATCCCAAAATATTTTTGTAGGTGTTACAAAATCAAGAAAAGGCATTCTTATCAATCCTCCTTTTATTACATTGAGTAGAACTCAATGATGTACTGAACATTTACAGGTATCTCAAGCTCTATTTGTTCAGGGAGGTCTACCACTTTACCTCTCATATTTTCCCTATCAATTTCAAGCCAATTAGGAACAGATCTTGGATCTCTACTTTCAAGATTTTCTTTAAATAAAGAAATATTTTTACTTTTTTCTCTTAATTCTATAATATCTCCTTTATCAACTCTGTAAGAAGGAATATCTACTTTTTTGCCATTAACAAGGAAATGTCCGTGTTTTACAAGCTGTCTTGCTTGTCTTCTTGTTTTTGCAAAACCAAGTCTATAAACTACATTATCTAATCTTCTTTCAAGAAGTTGTAATAATACTAATCCTGTGTTTCCGGCTTTTTTGGAAGCTTCTTCAAAATATCTTTTAAATTGGCCTTCTCTTAAACCACCATAAAGATATTTTAACTTTTGTTTTTCTTGAAGTCTGACTCCATAATCAGATAATTTTTTTCTTCCTTGGGTTCTTCCATGTTGTCCAGGTGGAAAATTTCTCTTTTGGAAAGATTCTAAATCACCACCTACAAAAACTCCAAGTCTTCTACTTACTTTTGTTAAAGGTCCTAAATATCTACCCATAAATTAAACCCTCCTTTTGCTTGGTGGACGACAACCATTGTGAGGTATAGGAGTAACATCTCTAATTACTTTAATATTTAAACCAGCAGCTTGAAGAGTTCTTATTGCAGGTTCTCTTCCTGCACCTGGTCCTTTTACCCATACTTCCACATCTTTTAAACCATATTCATCCATAGCTTTTTTAGCTGCTTTCTGTGCTGCCATCTGAGCTGCATATGGAGTGCTTTTTCTGGTTCCTTTAAAACCTTCAGTTCCTCCGGAAGCCCAGGTTAAAACATTACCTTCTTTATCGGTAATTGTAACGATAGTATTGTTAAATGTTGATTGAATATGAACTATTCCATAAGGAACGGTTCTTTTTACTTTTTTAACTGTTTTTCTTCTTTTTGCCATCGTCTATACTCCTTACTTTCTTCTTTTTCCTCTTCTTGTTTTTGCATTTGTTTTTGTTCTTTGACCTCTTACAGGTAATCCGAGCCTATGTCTTATTCCTCTATAACATCCCATATCTACTAATCTTTTAATAGCAACAGCAACTTCCCTTCTTAAATCACCTTCCACTTTGTAATTTTGCTCTATAAATTTTCTTATTGTGTTAAGTTCATCCGGAGTTAATTCTCCAACTCTTTTTTTACCATCAATGCCGGTTTTCTCTAATATCTCTTTTGCTCTTGTTTTACCAATACCATATATATATGTAAGAGCAATTTCCAATCTTTTTCTATCCGGTAAATCTACACCTGCTATACGTGCCATATAATTTCCTCCTTAGCCTTGCTTTTGTTTGTGCTTTGGATTTTCACAGATAACTCTCACTCTTCCATTTCTTTTTATTATTCTGCATTTTTCACATCTTGGTTTAACTGAAGCTTTTACTTTCATTTTTTATGCCTCCTTTTACATTCTAAATATAATTCTTCCTCTTGTTAAATCATAGGGAGATAACTCCACCTTAACTTTATCTCCAGGTAATATCTTAATAAAATGCATTCTCATTTTTCCGGAAACATGGGCTAAAACTTCATGCCCTGTTTCTAATTGAACTTTAAACATAGCATTAGGTAAAGCTTCTAAAACAGTTCCTTCTAACACTATTCCTTTTTCTTTGTTTTCTTCCTTTTTCTTCGCCATCTTTACCTTCTTTTAAAGTTTTGATAAAATATCCGGACCATTTTCTGTAATTGCCACAGAATGCTCAAAATGAGCAGCAAAACTTTTATCAACTGTTACTACAGTCCAGTTATCTTTCAATTTTCTTATTTTATTACTACCAAGGGTTGCCATTGGCTCTATTGCAAGAACCATTCCTTCTTTTAATACCACATCTTCACTATTAAATAAACAGTTAGAAACATGTGGCTCTTCGTGAGGTTTTCTTCCTATTCCATGTCCACCGTATTCACAAATAGGAGCCAATTTATAACTTCTTAAAGTCTCTTCTATGGCTTTAGATATATCTTTTACATTCTTTCCGGGATAGCATTGCTCTATCCCTGCCATCAGAGCCTTTTCTACGCCTTCTAATAGGCGTTTTTTTCTATCGCTAATTTCGCCAACAGCCACGGTAATTGCCGCATCTCCATACCAACCATCTACAACAACGCCAAAATCTATACTTACCAAATCACCTTCTTTTATTATCCTATTCTTAGGAACACCATGCACAACTTCTTCATTTATAGAAACACAAACAGCTGCAGGAAAACCATATAAACCTAAAAAAGCAGGCTTTACAGCTCTTTTTTTACATTCTTCAATTGCCAATTTATCAATATCTATACCGGTAATTCCGGGTTTTATTTGCCCTTTTAGATACTCTAAAATCTCAGCAACTATTTTATTACTATATCTTAATTTCTCAATTTCTTCTTTGGTTTTAAGTTCTATCATTTCAATAAATTAATATTATAACACAGATTTTATTTTTTTGTAAACTTCTTCTGGCGGTAAAGTAGCATCAATTTTATATAAGATATTCTTTTTAGAATAATAATCAATGAGTGGAGCTGTTTGGGAATGATATACTTCTAATCTTTTTTTGATAACTTCCTCTTTATCATCATCCCTTTGAATAACTTCTACATCCTTAGGAGGTGGTGAAAACTCTATATGATATACAGTTCCTGTTTTTGGGTCTATTCTTCTTCCTGACAATCTTCTTATAACTTCTTCATCCGGTATCTCAAATAATATAACTGCATCTATTTTTTTTCCGATTTGATTTAATAGTTTATCTAAGCTTTCTGCTTGGTTTAGAGTTCTTGGAAATCCATCAAAAATGATATTTTTATCTGATAACTCTTTTAATTTTTCTTCAATTATCCCAATGATAATTTCATCAGGAACAAGCTGACCTGTATCCATATAAGATTTTGCTTTTTTGCCAAGTTCTGTTCCATTCTTTACTGCTTCTCTCAATATATCTCCCGTGGAAATCTGAATAAAATTATCTCTATCTTTTAAAAATTGAGATTGGGTTCCTTTTCCTGCTCCGGGAGGCCCAAGAAATATCAAAATTTTACCCATTATCTAACCTCTTTTTAAAAACGTTTCATATTTTTTCATTGAAAGATAAGCTTCTATCTGATGAAGTGTATCTAATGCAACCACAACAACAATTAATGCAGATGTTCCCCCAAAATAAAATGGAACATTAAGCCATTTTATCAAAATCATAGGTAAAACTGCTAAAATTGATAAAAATATAGAACCGGCAAATACTAATCTTGTTAATACATAATTTATATATTCTGCAGTTTGTGAACCAGCTCTTACTCCTGGAATAAAAGCACCGTTTCTTCTTAAATTATCTGCTATATCTTGAGGATTGATTAATATAGCAGTATAAAAATAAGCAAAGAATATAATAAGTCCAACATATAATACAAAATATACATAACTTTGAGGTGATAGATAATCTAAAATTAATCTTGCAAATGCAACTTTGTCTGCAAAAAGCTGAGCAATAGTGACAGGAAAAATTAATAAAGCAACTGCAAATATTATAGGAATAACACCTGATGGATTGAGTTTAAAAGGCAAATAAGATGCCATAGATGATGGAGCATTTCTTCTTGCATATTGGATAGGTATTCTTCTTTCTGCTTCTTGAATATACACTATACCGGCAACAACAACAACAACAATAATAGCAGCAGCAATAGCAGTTAAGATAGAGATTTCCCCAACTTTAAGTAATTCATAACTTCTTATTAATGCAGTAGGGATAGTAGCAACAATACCGGCTAAAATAATCATAGAAATACCATTACCTATTCCAAATTCTGTGATTTTTTCACCAAGCCACATAAGTAAAACTGTACCTGTTGTTATTGTTATTGTTGTGGTTATTATAAATAAGAATGTAGAATCTGTTATTAACGATTGTCCTGTTTCTGTTTTTAGATTAGAAATCCAGATAGATAATCCAAAAGATTGGGCAGCAGCAATTGCTATTGTTAAATATCTGGTATATTGGGAAATTTTCCACCTACCGTAATCTCCTTCTTCTTTTTGTAATCTCTCTAAAGAAGGAATGACGGCTGTCATTAACTGCATTATGATAGATGCAGATATATAAGGCATAACTCCAAGAGCGAATATTGATAATCTTCCGAGGGCTCCACCTGAGAATAAATTATATATATTGAATAATGCACCACCTGATGCATTAAAATAATGCATCAAAGCGGCAGAATCAACTCCAGGAACCGGTATATGGGTTCCGAGTCTATATACTGCAAAAATAATAAGGGTAAATATAAATTTTTGTCTTAATTCTTTTATACTTAATACATTTATTAATTTTTCTATCAAAAGACTCTCCTATTTTTAAGAGAGTTTTTCAGCAGAACCACCTGCTGCTTTTATTTTTTCTTCTGCTGATTTAGAAAATGCATGGGCTTTTACATTCAATGGTTTTGTAAGTTCTCCATCACCTAATATTTTTACACATTCTCCTGATTTTATAATTCCTTTTTGAACAAGAATTTCAGGATTAACTTCATCATTAGCGGAAAATTTTTCTTCCAATACTTTTAAATTTACTATTTCATACTCTTTTTTATTTGGATTTTTAAATCCTCTTTTTGGTATTCTCATTAAAAATGGCGTTTGTCCACCTTCAAATCTTGCAGGCATTTTAGAATCGCCGGATCTTGATGTCTGTCCTTTGTATCCTCTGGTAGCAGTTTTTCCGTGTCCGGAACCTATACCTCTACCAACTCTTTTTTTTCTATGGGTAGCACCTTTATTTGGTTTAAGCTCATGTAATTTCATTGTTGTATCTCCTCCACTTTTAACAGATGTTTTGCAATTTCAATATTTCCACAAACCATTGGATTTTTTTCTAATATTCTTTCATCATTTAATTTTTTCAATCCAAGAGATTTCACAGCTTGCTTTTGCTTTTCGCTTTTACCTGCTAATCCTCTTATTAATTTAACTTTTATTTTCATCTTACTGGTGTACCTCCGGCATATATTCTGTAATTTTTAAGGATTTTTTCTTCTTCTATTCCTCTTATTTTTGCAACATCTTCCGGAGCTTTTATCTTTAAAAGTGCATCAAAAACTGCTCTTACCGTATTATGAGGATTTGTTGTTCTTCCTATTATTTTAGCAAGTATATCAGTTACACCAAGAAGTTCTAAAACAGGTCTAACTGCTCCACCGGCAACAACACCTGTACCTCTCCTTGCTGGTTTTAATAAAATAATAGCTGATTCATACTCTCCTATAACATCATGAGGTATTGTACCTTCTATAAGAGGTATTTTTATAACTCTTTTTTTAGCATCTGCTATTCCTTTTGCGATTGCCTGAGGTACTTCTCTGGCTTTTCCATGTCCATATCCAACATGACCATTTTTGTCTCCTACAATAACAAGAGAGCTAAATGAAAATCTTCTTCCACCTTCCATTACACGGGTTGTTCTTCTTATTTCAACAACTTTTTCTTCTAATTGTAAAGAAGATATATCTACAGGTTGGTCTTTTAATCTTTCTTCTATTAATCTTTCAATATTTTTTACGCCCATCTTTTTCTCCTCTTAAAAGATTAATCCTTTTTCTCTTGCTGCATCAGCAAATGCTTTAACTTTACCATGATATATAAAACCACCTCTATCAAAAACAACTGTTTTGATTCCTGCTGCCAATGCTTTTTCTGCTAAAAATTCTCCGAGTCTTTTAGCATCTTCTATTGATTTTCCGCCCCTTTTTCCATATTTAGCAACATAATCTTTATCAATTGTTGAAGCAGATATTAATGTTTTACCTTCTTCATCATTGATTATTTGAGCATAAATAGCATTTAAACTTCTGTAAAAAGAAAGTCTTGGTCTTTCTGCAGTTCCGAAAATTTTCTTTCTAATTCTTTTATGTCTTATTATTCTTCCTTCTCTTCTTGTTTTGACAGCCATTTTTACTCCTCACCTATTATTTTTTACCAACAGTTTTTCCGGCTTTTAATTTAATAACTTCGCCTTTATATCTAATTCCTTTTCCTTTGTAAGCATCAGGTTCTCTAAATGCTCTTATCTCTGCAGCAACCTGTCCTACTTTTTGTTTATCTATTCCTGAGATTTTAATTATATTTGTTCCTTCCATTTCTATTTTTATATCTTTTGGTATAGGATATATAACTGGGTGAGAATAACCAAGTTGTAATTCTAAGGTATTTCCTTTAACTGCACCTCTGTATCCTATACCTACTATTTCAAGTTCTTCTGTAAATCCTTCTGTTACACCTTTTACCATATTTGCGAGTAATGCTCTTGTTGTTCCATGTAATGCTCTTGAAAGACCATCGTCTGATTTTCTTTCAACTATAATCTCATTTCCTTCTTTTTTGATTATAATATTTGAATTGAATTTATAAGATAACTGACCTTTTGGCCCTTTTACTGTTACTGTATTATCCGGTGCAATATTTACATCAACATTTGATGGAATAGGTATAGGTTTTTTACCAATTCTTGACATTTAAAGCCTCCTGATTAATTTTTACCAGACATAGCAGAGAATTTCTCCGCCTACTTTTAACTTTCTTGCTTCGTGGTCTGTAATTATTCCTTTATTTGTAGATAAGATAGCAAGACCTAATCCTTTTTGAACATAAGGTATTTCTTCTACAGGAGAGTAAATCCTACGTCCTGGTTTTGAAACTCTTTTAACACCGGCAATTGCAGGTTTTGTATTTCTTTTTCCAAGATATTTTAATTTAATTATTAATGTTCCCTGAGTTCCTTTTTTATTTTCTTCTGAAACTACATAATCTTCTATATATCCTTCTCTTTTTAAGATATCTGCTATTGCTACTTTAATTTTTGAAGATGGAACTGAAACTTCATCTTTTCTTGCTTTAATTGCATTATTTATTCTTGCTAACATATCAGCAATTGGATCTGTAATCATTTTTTCCTCCTTACCAGCTTGCTTTCTTTATTCCGGGAATTTCGCCTCTTGATGCTTTTTCTCTAAAGCATATTCTGCACATATCAAACTGTCTAATATATCCTCTCGGTCTTCCACATAAAGGGCATCTTGAATGTTTTCTTGTTGCAAATTTAGGTTTCTTTTGAAATGATTTTACAATTAAACATTTTCTTGCCATAAAATAGCCTCCTTATTGAGCTCTGATTGGCAATCCTATCAGTGATAGGAGCCATAATGCTTCTTCATCTGTTTTTGCAGTTGTTTCAATTATAATATCCATTCCTCTTATTCTATCTACTTTGTCATAATCTATTTCAGGAAAAACTATCTGTTCTGCTAATCCAAATGAATAATTTCCTCTTCCATCAAAAGATTTAGGGTTTAATCCTCTAAAATCCCTAACCCTTGGAAGAGCTACAGAGATTAATTTATCTAAGAAATCCCACATTCTATCTTTTCTTAATGTAACTTTTGCTCCAATTGGCATTCCTTTTCTTAATTTAAATGCAGCTTCTGATTTTTTTGCTCTTGTAATAACAGGTTTTTGTCCTGCTATAGCAGTCAAATCTTCTACTGCTCTATCAAGCTGTTTTATGTCACCAACAGCTTCTCCAACACCCATATTAATTACAACTTTCTTAATTTTTGGAATTTGCATAGGACTTTTATATCCAAATCTTTCCATTAATCTTTTTGCGACTTCTTGTTCATATTTTATTTGTAGTCTTGGTTTATATCCAGTAGCTACAGCCATAATCTATTACCTCTTATTTAGATTTTTCCCAAATTTTATCAATAACTTCTTTTGTTTTTTTATTTATTCTTACTTTAATTATTTTGTCTCCTTCTTGCTGATAGGCAAAACCTATTTTAACAGGTTTTCCTGATTTTTCGTCAAAATAAGCAACATTAGAGATATCTATTGGTTTTTCTACTTCATAAATACCGCCTTCTCTAACACCTTCTATTTTTCTAACATGTTTTTTTACTATATTTACACCTTCAACAACAACTCTAACTTTGCCATCTTTTTTTACAATAGCTTTTATTTTTCCTTTTTTACCTTTATCTTTTCCTGCTATTACTATAACAGGATCTCCTTTTCTGAGTTTTAACATATTATATAACCTCCGGTGCAAGTGAGATTATCCTGTAGAAGCCTTTTGCCCTTAATTCTCTGGCAACCGGACCTAAAATACGGGTTCCGATAGGTTCAAGTTGGTTGTTTAATAAAACAACCGCATTATCATCAGCTTTTACATAACTTCCATCAGGTCTTGCAATTTCTTTTTTTGTTCTTACTACTACTGCTTTATAAACTTTTCCTTTTTTCGCAGTACCATTTGGTATAGCAGATTTAACAGTAACTGTTATTACATCTCCAACAGTTGCATGGGTTTTTTTAGCCCCACCAGGTATTCCTATACATTGTACTCTTTTAGCTCCTGAATTATCAGCTGTATTTAAATAAGTTCCTCTTTGTATCATGACTGCCACACTCCTTTTTTAATAATGGCAAAATAATATTTTACTATTTATTTTAGATAAAATCAAGTTTTATTTATGATTTCTACAACAACCCATCTTTTTAATTTAGATAAAGGTCTGGATTCTCTTATTCTTACAATATCTCCAACTTTTGCTTGATTGTTTTCATCATGGGCATAGAATTTTTTTGTTTTCTTTACCATTTTCTTATAAAGAGGATGAGGAAATTTTCTTTCTACGACAACTACAACGGTTTTATCCATTTTATCACTTACAACTTTACCAATAAATTCTTTTATATGTTTCTTTTGTTCTGTCATCTGTTTTCTCTCCTTACTATAATTTTATTCCTCTTTCTCTCAAAATAGTTAATATTCTTGCTATATCTCTTTTGGTTTCTTTTATTTCGCTATTTTTACCAAGAGCACCTATACTATTTTGGAATCTAAGATTCATTAATTTTTTCTTTAGCTCTTTTAATTTTTCTTTAAGTTCTTCTGTAGTTAATTTTCTAAGTTCTATCGCTTTCATCATCTTACCCCTCTACAGCTTTTACCATTCTTGTTTTTATAGGAAGTTTATGTCCTGCTTTTCTAAAAGCTTCTGCTGCAACTTCTTCGGGTACACCTGCAAGCTCAAATAAAATATGTCCTGGTTTTACCACAGCAACAAATTGGTCTAAATCACCTTTTCCTTTACCCATACGGGTTTCTGCCGGTTTTTTAGTTATAGGTTTTTGAGGAAATACTCTAATCCAGAGTTTTGCTCCTTTTTTAGCTTCCCTAACTATTGCTATCCTTGCTGCTTCTATCTGTCTTGATGTCATCCAGCAAGGTTCAAGGGCTTGAAGTCCATACTCCCCGAAATCTACTTGGTTTCTACGGGAAGCTTTTCCTTTCATTCTTCCACGTTGCTGTTTTCTCCACTTTACTTTTTTAGGTTGTAATAATGACATCTATCTTTCCTCCTGTATCATTTTTAAGTAGTGTGAAGTTCTTCTTCTATTTTGCTTAAAACTTCTTCTTTTTTCTCTTCTAATTTATCTCCTTTGTATATCCATACTTTTATTCCAAGGATTCCGTATTTCGTAGAAGCTCTTGCTGTACCATAATCAATATCCGCTCTTAATGTTTGAAGTGGCATTCTTCCTGCCATAAACCATTCTTTTCTTGCTAAATCAACACCACCAATTCTGCCACCAACTTGAGTTTTTATACCTTTGGCACCGGCTTTTAAAGCATTATCAATAGCTTTTTTCATAGCTCTTCTATGGGATACTCTTCTTTCAAGTTGTAGAGCTATATCTTCTGCTACGAGTTTTGCATCAAGTTCAGGTCTTTTTACTTCATCAACATTAACAGTTATATCTTTTGCTGATGTTATTTTTCTTATTGCTTCATTTAATTCTTCTACTTCTGCACCTTTTCTACCAATTACAATACCAGGTCTTGCAGCAAGTATTTTAATTCTTAACTTGTCTCCAAGTCTTTCTATTATCACATTTGATATTCCGGCTGCTTTATATTTCTCTTCAATAAATTTTCTTATTGCTATATCTTCATGTAATAATTTTCCATATCTTTTTTTGTCTGCAAACCATTTTGATTTCCAATCTTGTGTAATTCCGAGCCTAAAACCTATTGGATTTACTTTTTGACCCATAATTATTCCTCCGATTTCTCTGTTAAATATACATATATATGGGAAAATCTTCTTCTTATCATTGTTGCCCTACCGTGAGCTTTAGGTGTGTATCTTTTTAACATAGGGCCTTCTTCTGCATGTATTTTTGAGATATAGAGATTATCTATATCCATATCTTGATATTCTGCATTTGCAATAGCACTTTTTAACAATTTTTCCACTATTCTTGCAGGTTTTTTGTTTATATTTTGTAAAATAGCCATTGCAGTTGCTACATCTTTTCCTCTGATTAGGTTAATAACCTGCCTTACTTTGTAAGGTGATATATGAGCATATCTTAAAATAGCTCTTACTTCATTTCCCATCATCTTTTCTCCTCACTATTTCTTTTTAGCTACTTTAGCTGATTTATCAGGGTGTCCTCTAAATGTTCTTGTTAATGAGAACTCCCCGAGCTTATGTCCTACCATTTCTGGTTGAATATATACCGGTATAAATTTATTTCCATTATATACGGCAATTGTATGTCCTACCATTTCTTGTGTAATTGCGCAGGCTCTATCCCATACTTTTATTACTTTTCTTTCTCCGGTTTCATTCATCTTTCTTATTTTTTTAAGAATTTTCTCATTTACATAAGGATTTTTATTTCTTTCATTCCATTTACCTTTGTAACCCATTATTTCTTACCTCTACGTTTAATAATAAATTTATCAGAGTATTTAGCTCCTCTTCTTGTTTTATAACCTTTTGTAGGTAATCCCCAAGGTGATACAGGATGTTTACCAAATGTTTTACCTTCACCACCACCATGTGGGTGATCAACAGGGTTCATCGCAGTACCTCTAACAGTAGGTCTAATACCGAGCCATCTACTTCTTCCGGCTTTACCAAGCTCTACAAGTTCGTGTTCAGCAAGTCCTACCACTCCAACTGTTGCCATACATTTTTTATGAACTAATCTAATTTCACCGGAAGGAAGTCTAAGTTGGATATAATCACCTTGTCTTCCAAGTATTTGGGCAGACATTCCTGCTGCTCTTGCAAGCTGTCCACCTTTTCCTGGTGTTAATTCTATATTATGAACAAATGTACCTACCGGTATATTTTCAAGTGGAAGGGCATTTCCTACTTTTATTTCAGCATCTGGCCCAGACATTACAATATCACCTACTTTTAATCCTTCAGGCCAGATAATATATCTTTTTTCTCCATCTACATAATGTAATAATGCTATTCTTGCACTTCTATTTGGGTCATATTCTATTGCAGCAACTTTTGCAGGTATTCCAAATTTATCTCTTTTAAAATCTATTATTCTGTATAATCTTTTATGTCCGCCACCTCTGTGTCTTACTGTTATTCTTCCTTGGTTATTTCTACCTGCATGTTTTTTAAGAGGTTCGGTCAAAGATTTTTCCGGCTCTGTTTTTGTTATTTCAGCAAAATCATATAAAATTGCATGCCTTGTTCCATTTGTAACAGGTTTTAATTTTCTAACGCCCATTTTTTTCACCTCATACTAATTCAGTTATATTTATAGGTTTTTCAGATATTACTTTAATGATAGCTTTTTTCCATTTTTTTGTATATCCGGGGGCTCTAAATCCAACTCTTTTTGGTTTTGGTTTAACAATCTGAGTTCTAACTTCTTTAACTTTCACACCAAAAATTTCTTCAACTGCTTTTCTTATTTCAATTTTATTGGCATCCATAGCAACTTCAAAAACAAGAACATTATTTTTTTCATTATCTTTTACAGCTTTTTCTGTCAATATTGGTCTAATAAGTATGTCGTAAGCAGTTTTCATTGTCCTAACCTCTCATTAATCTTATCTATTGCTGATTTGAAAATTAATACATGGTTTGCATTTAAAATGTCATAGCTATTTAATCCTTCTACCAATAAAATTTTTACTTTTGGAATATTTCTAAAAGATTTTATTACATTTATATCTTTTTTTGGTAATACTAACAATACTTTTTCATTTTCTAAGCCGAAATTTTTAAGCACTTCAACAGCATTTTTTGTTTTTGGAGCTTCAAATGTAAAATCTTCAATTATTGTTAAGCTTCCTTCCTTTAATTTTGTAGTTAAGGAAGCTTTTAAAACTTTTTTTCTAACTTTTTTAGGTAAAGAGTAATAATAATCTCTTGGATGTGGGCCGTGGGCTACACCACCACCTACAAAGATATTTGCTTTTCTATCTCCATGTCTTGCATTACCTGTTCCTTTTTGTGGAAGTATTTTTCTATTGGAACCGGCAACTTCTGCTCTTGTTTTAGTGCTTGCAGTTCCGGCTCTTCTTGCTGCAAGTTGCCATTTTATAACTTCCCAAACTGTACCTTGATTAGCTTCTACATTAAAAATATTCTCATTTAAATTTATAGTGCCGACTTTCTCATTATTTTTATTAACTACATTGATTTCCATCTAATTCACCTCTAAAGCTTTTTTAAGCATACATAGCTTTTGATTTTTGTAATTTTATTTTACCTTTTCTTCTATCTGCAATAACACTTGATTTTAATGTTAATATGGAATTTGTATGTCCCGGAACAGAACCTTTTACTAAGATTACATTTTTTTCCGGAATAATATCTACCACTTCAAGCCCAAGAACTGTAACTGTTTCATTTCCATAATGTCCTGCCATTCTTTTTGTTTTCCATACTCTACCTGGTTCTGTTCTACAACCGATAGAACCAACAGCTCTGTGGTATCTGTGTCCGTGAGATCTTGGAAATCCTGCAAAATCCCATCTTTTCATAACAGAGGTAAAACCTCTACCTTTTGATTTTCCGGTGATATCAATTAAATCACCTTTTTCAAAAACATTTTCTACTTTTATTTCCTGACCTAATTCTAAATTTTCTCCTTCTTTTAAAGGAAACTCTCTTAAATATCTGAGAGGTTTTAGATTAGCTTTTTTAAATATTGCCAATAAAGGTTTTGGGGTATTTTTTTCTTTTCTTTCTTCTGTTCCAAGAACTACTGCATTATATCCATCTTTATCTTCTGTTTTCAATCTAACAACATAATTAGGTTTTACTTCTATTACTGTTACAGGGATAGCTTTTCCTTGTATAAAAACCCTTGTCATTCCTATTTTTTTACCTATTATGCCCTTTGGCATGGTTATCTCTCCTTTTAGCTTAATTTAATTTCTACATCAACACCTGCAGGAAGGCTTATATCCATTAATGCTTCTATTGTTTGAGGTGTTGCATTTTCTATATCTATTAATCTTTTATGAATTCTCATCTCAAAATGTTCTCTTGATTGTTCAAATTTGTGAGGAGACCTTAAAACACACCATACTTTTCTATCAGTAGGAAGCGGGACGGGCCCTTTAATGACCCCACCGCCTCTTTTTACGGTGTCAACAATCTGTTTAACAGATTGGTCTAACACTTTATGGTCAAAAGCTTTTAATTTAATTCTTATTTTTTCCATCTTTCAGCCCTCTTACTCAATAATTTGTGTAACAACACCTGCACCAACAGTTCTACCACCTTCTCTAATAGCAAATCTCATCTGCTCTTCCATAGCTACAGGCACCATTAACTCTATTGTTAATTCTACATTATCTCCAGGCATTACCATCTCTTGTCCTTCCGGTAATCCTACTACTGTCCCTGTTATATCTGCTGTTCTCATATAGAATTGTGGTCTGTATCCTAAGAAGAATGGTGTATGTCTTCCACCTTCCTCTTTGCTAAGCACATATACCTGTGCTTTGAATTTCTTATGTGGAGTTATTGTTCCAGGTTTTGCCAATACCTGTCCTCTTTCTACTTCATCCTTTGTTATACCTCTTAATAATACCCCTATGTTATCTCCAGCTACTGCTTCATCCAATATTTTTCTAAACATCTCTATTCCGGTTACTACAGTTTTCTTTTTCTCATCAGAAAGTCCTACTATCTCTACCTCATCACCAACTTTTAAAACACCTCTTTCAACTCTTCCTGTTACAACTGTACCTCTTCCTGTAATAGTAAATACGTCTTCAACAGCCATAAGGAAAGGTTTATCAGTTTCTCTTGGAGGAGTTGGGATATATTCATCCATAGCTTTTAATAACTCTTCAATAGAAGCAACCCATTTAGGGTCATCATTTAAAGCACCAAGTGCTGAACCTCTAATAACAGGAACTTCATCTCCAGGGAATTCATATTTATTTAATAACTCTCTAACTTCAAGTTCAACGAGGTCTAACAATTCAGGGTCATCAACCATATCACATTTATTTAAGAAAACAACGATATAAGGAACATTAACCTGTCTTGCGAGGAGAACGTGTTCTCTTGTTTGAGGCATAGGGCCATCGGCAGCAGAAACAACGAGGATAGCACCATCCATTTGAGCAGCACCGGTAATCATATTTTTAATATAGTCAGCGTGTCCAGGGCAATCAACGTGGGCATAATGTCTTTTTTCAGTTTCATACTCAACGTGGGTTATGTTAATAGTAATACCTCTTTCTCTTTCTTCAGGAGCTTTATCAATATCTCCGTATCCAACGAATTTAGCGAGACCTTTTTTAGATAGAACATAAGTGATAGCAGCGGTTAATGTTGTTTTACCATGGTCAACGTGTCCTATTGTTCCTACGTTTAAATGTTCTTTTCCTCTTACAAATTTTTCCTTTGCCATATATATAACCTCCTTTCTAAATTTTAAGCTGTAGCTTTATTTCTTTGTCCTGCAATTTGTTCTGCAATATTTCTTGGAACTTCTTCATATCTTGCAAATGTCATTACAAATGTTGCTCTTCCTTGTGTTAAAGATCTTAAATCTGTTGCGTATCCAAACATCTCTGCAAGTGGAACTTCTGCTTTTATTGTTTGAGTATTTCCTTTTTTCTCCATACCGAGAATTCTTCCTCTTCTTCTATTTAAATCACCCATTACATCTCCCATATAATCTTCCGGAGTGTCAACTTCTACGGTCATTATTGGTTCTAAAAGAACAGGGTCTGCTTTTTTCATAGCTTCTCTAAATGCCATAGAACCTGCTATTTTAAATGCTATTTCTGAAGAGTCAACTTCGTGGAAAGAACCATCAAATAATGTAGCCCTTACATTTATAACCGGATAACCTGCCACTACACCGGAATTCATAGCTTCCCTTATACCTTCATCTACTGCCGGTATAAATTCTTTTGGAATTACACCACCAACTATTTTATCTACAAATTCATACTCTTTATCAGGAAGTGGTTCTATTTCTATAACAGCATGTCCGTATTGACCTCTACCACCGGACTGTCTGATAAATTTACCTTCTGCAGTAGCTTTTTTCTTGATAGTTTCTTTATAGGCAACTTGAGGTTTACCTACATTAACTTCAAGTTTATATTCTCTTTTCATTCTATCTATTATAATTTCAAGATGTAATTCACCCATTCCGTGTATCAATGTTTGGTTTGTTTCTGGGTCAACAGAAACTTTAAATGTAGGGTCTTCTTTCATAAATTTATTTAATACTTGAGAAAGTTTTTCTTGGTCTGATTTCGTTTTAGGCTCAATAGCCATAGCAATAACAGGCTCAGGGAAATCCATTTTCTCAAGCACAATAGGTCTTTTTTCATCAGAGAGGGTATCTCCTGTAACCGCATCCAATCCAACAGCTGCAGCTATATCCCCTGCATAAACTTCTGTAATTTCTTCTCTTTGGTTAGCATGCATTCTAAGTATTCTACCAACTCTTTGTTTTTGACCTTTATTTGCTATTAATATGGTATCTCCGGCTTTTACCACTCCTGAATAAACTCTAAAATATGTAACCTGACCTGCATAAGGGTCTGCCATAACTTTAAATGCAAGTGCACAGAAAGGCTCTGTATCAAGTGGTTTTCTCTCTTCTTCCTGTCCTGTGTTTGGATTTGTTCCTTTTACAGGAGGTAAGTCTAACGGAGATGGTAAGAAATCTAAAACTGCATCTAATAATGGCTGAATTCCTTTATTTTTGAAAGCTGTTCCGCAAAGCATAGGAACAAGTTCTCTATTTATTGTAGCTTTTCTTAAAGCTTTTTTAAGCTCTTCTACCGTAATTTCCTCTCCACCAAAATATTTATCTATTAAAGCTTCATCAGTTTCTACAATTGCTTCAACCATTTTTTCACGCCATTCTTGAGCTAAATCTACAAGTTCAGCAGGAATTTCCTTTTCACTAAATTTAGCTCCAAGTTCATCACCATCCCAAACAATAGCTTTCATATTAAATAAATCAACAACTCCAATAAAACTATCTTCTGCCCCTATAGGAATTTGGATAGGAACAGGTTTTGCTCCGAGTTTTTTAATTATATCTTCATATACACCAAAGAAATTTGCTCCAACTCTATCCATTTTATTTACAAATGCTATTCTTGGTTTTTGGAATCTATCTGCCCATCTCCAGTTTGCTTCTGATTGAGGTTGAACCCCTTCAACTGAAGCAAATACAAAAACAATACCATCAAGAGCTTTCATTGATCTTACAACTTCCACTCCGAAATCAACGTGCCCAGGAGTATCAATTATATTGAGCTGATATCCTTTCCAATAAGCTGCTGTTGTTGCTGCAGTAATTGTAATTCCTCTTTCTTTTTCCTGTTCCATCCAGTCCATAGTTGCAGCGCCTTCATGAACTTCACCAATTTTGTAAGTTTTACCGGTGTAAAATAAAATTCTTTCAGTTGTTGTAGTTTTTCCTGCATCAATGTGAGCTACAATTCCTATATTTCTTAATTTTTCAATAGGCACTTGCCTTGGCATTTTTTATTTTCCTCCAAACTTTTGATTTATTACCATTTATAATGAGCAAAAGCTTTATTAGCTTCAGCCATTCTATGGGTATCTTCTTTTTTCTTTACTGCATTTCCTTTATTATTGTAGGCATCTAATAATTCATTTGATAATTTTTCTAACATTGTATAATTTCCTTTTCCAGTTCTTGATCTTGCGGCTTCAACAAGCCATCTTAAAGCCAAAGATATTTGTCTTCTTGGTGGAACTTCCATTGGAACCTGATATGTTGAACCACCAACTCTTCTTGGCCTTACTTCTAATTGTGGTTTTATATTTTCTATTGCTTTGTGTAAAGCTGTTAAAGGATCATCTCCTGTTTTTTCTGATAAAATTTTCATTGCTTCATAAACTATTTTTTCTGCTTTTGATTTTTTACCATCTACCATAACTTTATTTATTAATTTATGAACAAGAACATCTTTATAAATTGGGTCTGGCATAATTTCTCTTGGTTTTACCGGTCCTTTTCTTGGCATTTTTTATTACCTCTCCTTAACAGAATTATTTTTTACCTGCTGGTGCTGCACCTGGTTTTGGTCTTTTAGCACCGTATTTTGATCTTGATTGTTTTCTATCTTTTACACCTGCAGCATCAAGAGCACCACGAATAATTTTATATCTTACACCAGGTAAGTCCTTAACCCTTCCACCTCTTACAAGAACTATAGAGTGCTCCTGTAAGTTGTGTCCTATTCCCGGTATGTAACATGTTACTTCATAACCATTTGACAATCTTACCCTTGCCACTTTTCTCAAAGCAGAGTTAGGCTTCTTTGGTGTTGTTGTATAAACACGAACACAAACTCCTCTTTTTTGAGGATTTCCCTCAAGGGCTGGAGCTTTTGATTTCTTTTTTACACTCTCTCTTCCCTTTCTAATAAGCTGATTAATTGTTGGCACTATTATACCTCCTAAATAAACATAGTAAAGCAAAGCTAATATTATAATATATCTTTTTTATGCTGTCAATAAAAAATCTCCCCCAAAAAGGAGGGAGATTTAACAAATTATTTTATTCTTTAAATGCTTCAACTTCCTCTAATACAGCTTTCACATTCATATAATCTTTAACACCTGTTCCTGCAGGAATTATATTACCTATTATAACGTTTTCTTTTAATCCTTGTAATTTATCTTCTTTTCCTTCTACTGATGCATCTGCAAGTACTCTGGTTGTTTCTTGGAATGAAGCCGCAGAAATCCAGCTTCTTGTTGTAAGAGAAGCCTTTGTAATACCAACAAGCACTGGTTCTGCTTTTGGTGGCTTACCACCTTCTTCAAGAATTTTTTGTATCTCTTCTTCAAGGTCAATTTTGTCAACTATCTCATTTAGTAAAAATCTGCTATCTCCTGGGTCTACTATCTTTACTTTTTTGAGCATTTGTCTGATAATTACTTCAAAATGTTTGTCGTTGATTTCAACTCCTTGTAATCTATAAACCATTTGGGCTTCTTTTACTAAGAATGCTGCAAGCTCTTCAGGTCCCATTATTTTTAATATATCATGAGGATTTGGAGAGCCATCTGTAAGTGGGTCTCCGGCTTTAACAACTGCTCCATCTTTTACTATAATAAATCTACCTTTTGCTACTCTGTATTTTTTCTGTTGTCCTGTCTCTTTATTAAATACTACAATTAATGTTCCTTTACTTCTAACTCTTACAGTTCCACTAAACTCAGCTTTTACAGAACCATCATCTGTGAGTTCCTGACCTTCTTTTACTTGTTGACCGTTTTTAACGATAACGAATGTATCCGGATTTATTTTGTATGTTTTAGATTCTCCTGTCTTAGGATTAAATAATATTATTTCATCAGCATCTTCATATATTCTAACTATACCATCAATTTCAGAAACAATAGCTTTATTTTTAGGTTCCCTTGCCTCAAGTAATTCTTCAACCCTTGGAAGACCACCAACAATATCTCTAACTTTTGCTCTTTCTCTTGGTATTTTTACTATTACATCTCCTTCATATACTCTAAAACCTTCTTTTGGTTGTATATATTTATGATAAACTTCCGTTTTTTCTGCTTCAGAACATGTTAAGCATTTATCCCATTTTTCTTCAAGCTGGTCTTTTGTTAATAATATTAAAGAGTTCACAGGTAAATCATATACATAATCTTCTCCATCATCTCCATGGATAACCATTCTTGGTGTATGTAAAGCTGCATCCTTAGGTCTCATAAAGCTAATATCAAGAATTGTTTTACCGGTGATATTATCTCTTTCTTCTCTTAAAGTAACATCTGCGATAACATCCCTAAACTCAACTGTACCGCTTTTTTCAGCAATAATCGGAATACTAAATGGATCCCATTCTGCTAAGATTGTTCCTTCTTTTACTTCTTCACCATCTTTAACTTTTAAGATAGCACCATAAGGAGCCGGAAATCTTTCTAATGGTTTTCCTTCTTTATCTAAGATTATTATTGAACCTTCCCTGTTTATAATTAATTCTTTTCCTTCTCTATCTTTAACTGTTTTAACATTTACTAATTTTACTATTCCATTAACTGATGCTATATGAGCAGTTTGGGCTGCCTGTGCTGTAGCTGCACCACCAATGTGGAATGTTCTCATTGTAAGCTGTGTTCCCGGTTCACCGATAGATTGGGCTGCTATAATTCCTACCGCTTCTCCAATATCTACAAGTTTTCTTTGGGCTAAATCTCTTCCATAACATTTAGCACATACGCCAACTGTTTGTTCGCAGGTAAGCACAGAACGGATTTTAACTTTTTCTATGCCTGCTTTTTCTATTTGTGTGGCTTTCTCTTCTGTAATTTCTTCATTCATAACAACGATAACTTCATTGGTGTAAGGGTCTATTATATCTTCTGCTGCATATCTTCCAATAATTCTATCTCTTAGAGGCACTACAATTTCTCCACCTTCAATAATGGCAGAGACTGTAATTCCTTTCAATGTTCCGCAATCTTCTGCTGTAATTATAACATCTTGAGCTACATCTGCAAGTCTTCTTGTAAGATATCCTGCTACTGCTGTCTTTAAAGCTGTATCTGCAAGACCTTTTCTTGCTCCGTATGTTGATATAAAGTACTCAACAACAGATAGACCTTCTCTAAAGTTAGATATAATAGGAGTTTCTATAAATTCTCCTGAGTGTTTAGCCATAAGACCACGCATACCTGCAAGCTGTCTTATCTGGTCTTTACTACCTCTTGCACCGGAAGATGCCATCATATATACAGGGTTAAATTCTCCTGGATATTTTTTGCCATTTTCAACTCTTTCTGTTTTTTCTATCTCATCAAACATTAATTTAGCAACTTCATTTGTGACTGTTGACCATATATCAATAACTTTGTTATGTCTTTCTCCTCTTGTTATGATACCATCTACATACTGTTGCCATACTTCTTCTGCTTCTTTTATTGCTTTTTGGATAATCTCTGCTTTCTTTTGTGGAACTACTAAATCTGATACAGATATGGATATTCCGGCTTTTGTAGCAAATTTAAACCCAAGTTCTTTTATTCTATCAAGGGTTATTGCGGCTACCTCATTACCATATTTTTCATATATATCCGAGATTAACTTAGATATCTTTTTCTTATTTAAAACTTCATTAACAAAAGGAAATCCTTCAGGCAGAATTTCATTAAATATTAATCTTCCGACTGTTGTTTCTATTATCTTTCTATTTAGCTTAACTTTTATTTTTGCAAGTAAATCTATCTTACCAAGGTCATAGGCAAGTTTTGCTTCATCAGGGTTTGCAAATATTTTTCCTTCTCCTTTTGCTCCTTTTAATTCCTGTGTAATATAGTGAGCTCCGAGAATTATATCTTGAGAAGGCATTGTAACAGGTTTTCCGTGGGCAGGAGAGAGAATATTTTGGGTAGAAAGCATTAATATATATGATTCAAGCTGTGCTTCTACTGATAAAGGAACATGAACTGCCATTTGGTCGCCGTCAAAGTCTGCGTTAAAAGGAGGACAGACGAGAGGATGTAATCTTATAGCTTTTCCTTCTACAAGCTTAGGCTCAAAAGCTTGTATTGACATTCTATGAAGTGTAGGTGCACGGTTTAGTAGAACCGGATGCTGTTTTACAACCTCTTCAAGACATTCCCAAACTTCCGGTTCTTTATTTTCTACCATTCTTTTAGCCATTTTTATAGAAGTAGCATATCCTTTTTCTTCAAGTCTTCTGTAAACGAAAGGTTTAAATAGTTCAAGAGCCATCTGTTTTGGAAGACCACATTCATGCATTTGCATTTCAGGCCCAACAACTATTACCGAACGGCCGGAATAATCAACCCTTTTACCAAGAAGATTTTGTCTAAATCTTCCTTGCTTACCTCTTAATGAATCAGAAAGGGATTTTAAAGGTCTGTTGTTTTGGGTTACTGTTCTTCCTCTTCTTCCGTTATCTATAAGAGCATCAACTGCTTCCTGTAGCATTCTTTTTTCGTTTCTAATAATGATTTCAGGAGCATCAAGGTCTATTAATCTTTTTAATCTGTTATTTCTATTTATAACCCTTCTATATAAATCATTTAAATCAGATGTTGCAAATCTACCACCATCAAGTGGAAGTAAAGGTCTTAAATCAGGTGGTATAACAGGTATAACATCTAAAATCATCCATTCAGGTTTATTTCCGGATTTTAAAAATCCTTCTACAAGTCTTAACCTTCTAACTAATTTTTTAAGTTTTTGTTCAGCAGTTTCTCTCAGTAAGCTGTTTCTTAAATTCTCTTTAAATACTTCAAGAAGTGGTATCTCAGGATTTATCTTTCTAAACTCTTTATAAACTACTTTTAATGCTTCTATTCCGGTTAAGGCTTCTACCTTCTCAGCAATTGATTGATAATCTGTTGCACTTATTACTTTATATTTCTCTAATCCTGAATCTTTTGGGTCTATTACTACATAAAGCTCACCGGTTATTATCGCATCTATCTCTTTGTCAGAGAGTAAATGTCCGTTTAAATTTATTCCGTATTCTGTAAATCTTTTTGCAATATCGGAAACTAATTTTTGATAAGATTTTGGATATTTAATTTTTGTTTCAAGATTTAAATCATCAAACCCTATTGCATAACCATGAATTTCATCTTTTAATTTTTTAGCAAGCATCTCAAGGTCTATACGGGAAAGTAAATCTTTAACTTTTTCAGCACCCATACCATATTCGTACTTTTCTGAGTTTGAATAAATAGCTTCATTTTCTCTAAATTCATCTTCAGAAATAACAGAGATTTTTACGTATTTTGTTAATCCACCTTCAAATAAAGGTAATGTTGAACTGTCTTTTTCAAAAGCTTCCTCTTCCTCTTCTGCTGGATGTTCTATAAGCATATAAGATTCAAAATATACCACTCTTTCTATATCTCTTGAAGATAAATTTAAAAGATTCCCTATTTTAGATGGTGTTGATTTTAAATACCATATATGAACGACCGGAGAAGCAAGCTCTATATGTCCAAATCTTTCTCTTCTTACATCAGAACGGGTAACTTCAACTCCACATCTATCACAAATGGTTCCTTCATACTTTTTCTTTTTATATTTTCCACAGAGACATTCATAATCTTTTATTGGTCCAAATATTCTTGCATCAAATAATCCATCTTTTTCAGGTTTTAATGTTCTGTAATTTAATGTTTCAGGTTTTTTTACTTCTCCATGAGACCAAGAACGGATAACCTCAGGAGAAGCTAAACCAAGTCTAATACTTTCAAATGGCATTAATCCTTTTGCTTTTTCTTCATTAATCAAGGCTTAAACCTCCTTTTTCTTAGCTACTGAATCAACTTGGTCACAGCTTACACCTTCATCGCCATTGTTATGGCATTTTACATCAAGTGCGAGTGCTTTAAGCTCTCTTACAAGAACTTTAAATGATTCAGGAATACCAATATCATAATAATATTTTCCTTTTACAATAGCTTCGTAAGCTCTCTTTCTTCCTTCTATATCGTCAGATTTAACTGTAAGCATTTCTTGAAGTGTGTAAGCTGCACCGTGAGCTTCAAGAGCCCAAACTTCCATCTCTCCAAGTCTTTGTCCACCAAACTGTGCTCTTCCACCAAGAGGTTGTTGTGTGATAAGAGAGTATGGTCCTGTAGAACGGGCATGTATCTTGTCATCAACCATATGTATAAGTTTTAACATATACATATATCCGGCTGTAACTTCAAAATCAAATGGTTCACCGGTTCTTCCATCTATTAACTTCATTTTACCGGTTTCTTTTATACCTACTTCTTTTAACATTTTCTTAATATCTTCTTCCGATGCACTTTCAAATATTGCTGTTTCAATAGGAATTCCTATTTCAGATAAATCTTTTACAACAGCTTTTAAAGAATCATCATCAAGTTCTCTTAAGAATTTTTCAAGCTCTTCAACATTTTCATCTCTTAATTTTTTCAATATTGGGTCTTCTACATCATTTGCTATTTTATAAAACTTTAAAATAGTGTTGATAATATTTTCCCTGTCTGTTATTTTTGCAATTTCTTCCCCGAGCTTTTTACCGAGTAATTTAGCAGCAAGTCCAAGATGAGTTTCTAATATCTGTCCTACGTTCATACGGGAAGGCACACCGAGAGGGTTTAGAACTATATCTACAGGTGTTCCATCTTCCATAAATGGCATATCCTCAACAGGAAGCACAACGGATATAACACCTTTATTACCGTGTCTTCCTGCCATCTTATCACCAACCTGTATCTTTCTTTTTTGGGCAATATAAACCTTAACAAGCTCATTTACACCCGGTTTTAAATCTGCACCTTTTTCTACTTCACCTATCTTTTTCTCATATAGATTTTCCCACAACTCTATCTGCAATTTAGTTTTATCAACAATATCCTGTATCTTTTCTAAAATCTTCTCGTCTTTTATATATAAAGAAGGATTAAGTATGATAAATCTTAAAACTTCTTCAACATTTTCCTCTGTAATTTTTTCCTTAGCTTTGAGAATAACCTGTCCTCTAACTTTTATATCATTTGTTGTTTTTTGACCTATAATAAGCTCTTTTACATAGCTGTCTCTTTTCTCAAGAAGGAATTTTTTCTTATCTTCAAGCTCTTTTTTAAGCTTTTCCTTTTCTTCTTCTATCAGATTTTCTATATATTTATTCTTTTTACCGCTTTTTCCTTCTTTTGGTTTTCTTGCAAAAACCTGAACATCAATCACAACACCTTCTACTCCAACAGGAACCCTTAAGGAAGAGTCTTTTACATCAGCTGCTTTTTCACCAAATATTGCAAGTAATAGTTTTTCTTCCGGTGTAGGTGTTGTTTCTCCTTTTGGTGTTACCTTACCTACAAGTATATCTCCCGGTTTAACATAAGCACCTACTCTTATTATACCGTGTTCATCAAGATTAGCTAATGCTTTTTCTGAAACTCCAGGAATACTTCTTGTAATTTCTTCTGCACCAATTTTAGTTTCTCTGGCTTCTACTTCAAATTCTTCAATATGGATAGATGTAAATACATCATCTTTAACCAATCTTTCCGAAATAACTATAGCATCCTCAAAGTTATAACCTCTCCAAGGCATAAATGCAACAAGAACATTTTTACCTAGAGCCAATTCTCCTTTATACGTAGATGTTCCATCTGCTATTACAGCTCCTTTTTCAACAACATCGCCTTTCTTAACAAGAGGTCTTTGGTTCATACATGTTGCTTGGTTTGAACCTTTGAATTTTTTGAGGGTGTATATATCCATTCCTATATCAAGTGGGTCATTTTCATTAATTTCATCATCATTTACTTTTATAACTATTTTATTTCCATCAACATAATCAACTACACCACCTCTTTTTGCCACAACTGCAGAGCCACTATGTGTAGCCACAATTCTTTCCATACCGGTTCCAACAATTGGATATTCAGTTTTTATAAGAGGGACTGCCTGACGCTGCATGTTAGAACCCATAAGAGCCCTGTTTGCATCATCATGCTCAAGGAAAGGTATTAAAGAAGCAGAAACCGAAACAACCTGTTTTGGAGATATATCCATATAATGTATCTCTTTTGCTTCTACTAATCTTATATCACCGTAAGCCCTTGCAAGAATTCTATCTTTTAAGAAATTACCATTTTCATCAATAGGAGCATTTGCCTGTGCTATTACATATTTTTCCTCATCATAAGCAGTTAGATATTCTATTTCGTTTGTAACTTTTCCATCTACCACTTTTCTATATGGTGAAACAAGAAATCCAAATTCATTAATTTTTGAATAAACAGTCATTGATGAAATAAGACCGATATTTTGACCTTCCGGTGTTTCTATCGGACAAACCCTTCCATAATGGGATGGGTGAACGTCCCTGATTTCAAATTTTGCACTATCTCTTGTTAATCCACCAGGGCCAAGGGCAGATAATCTTCTTTTATGGGTAAGTTCTGAAAGTGGATTTGTCTGATCCATAAATTGTGATAACTGTCCACCTTTTAAAAATTCCAATACAGCATTAGATATATATCTTGGATTAATTAATTCTGATGGTTTTAAATCCGGAGATTCTATATCTACAGTAGCAGACCTATCTTTAAAGGCTTTTTGCATTCTTACTATACCGGTTCTTGCTTGAAATTCAAGAAGTTCCCCAACAGGTCTGACCCTTCTATTTCCAAGATGAGCAATATCATCAACTGTTTTCTTTCCAAGTCTTAATTCAAGTAAATATTTAACGATAGCAACAATATCTGCTAATGATAAAAATCTTGCTTCTTCATCAAGATATTCTCTGACTTTTACTTTTGGAAGATTTATTAATTTTTCTGCTAAATTTTTATCTATCTTGGTTCCGGCAGGTATTTTTTCAGAACCAATTTCTATATCTTCATCAAGGGCAAGAGGAGGATATTTTTCAAAAAGAGTTTCTATATCTTTTGGATAGATTTCTCGTGGTATATTATGAACTTTTGCATTTAATTTAACTCTACCGACTTTTGATAAATCATACTTTTGTATATCAAAGAACATTGTGTTAAATAATTCTCTTGCTCTTCTCATAAATGCCTTAGGATCTAATACAGCAGTATCGGTAGGTCTCATTTTTTTGTATATCTCAATTTGGGCGGCATCTTGAAAACTAAATATAGCATTAATCTTAACTTCATCTTTTTTAAGGGTTTCTACAACAATATTTGAATAAGGAGATTTTCTTATAACAATTGGTTCAATTGCAACAACTTCTTCTACTTTAAATCTTTCATCTTTTAAAAGTTTTAAAAGTTCTGAAACTCCTACTGATTTTTCATGTCTTACAGGAACTTTTACTCCTTTATCTTGTTCTTCTTCTACAACATAAGTTACAAATATTTCTTTATTTTCTAAAGCTTCAATAGAAACCGGTGTTCCTTTCTCATCTATTAGATTTCCTTCTGAAACTGTATATCTTTCTACCACATCATAAAATGCTTTTAATATCTTATAAGCAGTATCAAGTCCAAAAGCCCTGATTAATGTTGTTCCGATAATTTTTCTTCTATCTATCTTTGCATAAAATAATTCTGCATTTGTTGCAAACTCAACTTCAACCCTTGAACCTTTTTCAGGAATTACACTACCTTTATATATTACCCTTGTTATAACGTCTTTTGTTTTATCTTCTTTACCTTCAAAGAATATACCGGAAGACCTGATTAGCTGGCTAACTATAACCCTCTCGCTACCATTTATTATAAAATAAGCAAATTCTGTTAAAAGAGGTATCTCTCCAACATAAACTTTTTGTTTTCTTACTGTTTTAGGTACAATTTCTCCGGTAGTTTTGTCTACCTGATTGACCACAAGCTCAACTAAAATTCTAAGTGGAGCAGCATAAGTTAAACCTTTATATTTACATTCTTCTACAGAATGTTTTTCTTTATAGATTAATACACTTCCGCAATGAGGACATTTAACATCTACGCCGCCAAGCACATCATCCGGTAATTCTTTTCTACATTTTCCACATTCCCAATCACCGATTTCATAACCGATATATCTAATTTCTATTTGTTCATTAGTATCTTTTAGAGGGAAGGAAGTTCTGAATATATTTTCAAGGCCTTTGTTTTCTCTCTGATAAGGATTTTTATGAAATTGGATAAAATCTTCAAATGAATTTTTTTGGACAGATAGAAGGTCAGGAGGTGATATAATTTCTTTTCTTTTTGATAATCTCTTTCTTAAAGGATTATTTGTTAAAGCTTTTATCTTCATTCTACACCACCTTTTATTTCTTATTCAAAATTTAGTATTAAAATGATTAAAGGCAGACCTATCCCTTGGCCTGCCTTTTTTGTTAACAAAATTCTGTTTTACTAAACAAATTGCTAAAATTACTTAATTTCGACAGTAGCACCAGCTTCTTCTAATTTAGCTTTGATTTGGTTAGCTTCATCCTTAGAAACGCCTTCTTTAATTGGTTTTGGTGCTCCATCTACTAAATCTTTAGCTTCTTTTAATCCAAGTCCTGTAATTTCTCTAACAACTTTAATTACATTAATTTTGTTAGCTCCAGGATTTGTGAGTATTACATCAAACTCTGTTTTTTCTTCTGCAGCAGGAGCAGCAGCACCACCAACAGCAGCAGGAGCAGCAGCTACCATAGCAGCAGCAGAAACTCCAAACTCTTCTTCTAACTCTTTTACAAGTTGAGAGAGTTCTAATACAGTCATAGACTTGATAGCTTCCTTGATTTCTTCTCTTGAAATTGTTGCCATACTATTTAAACCTCCTATAAAATTTTATTTAAAAATTAACCTTGTTTCTCTTTTTGCTCTTTTATAGCATTTAAAACCATAACAGTTTTTTGCGGCAGTGCATTAAGCACACGCACAAAGTTTGTAATAGGTGCCTGCATAACTGCAAGAAGCTGAGCAATAAGCTGTTCTTTGCTTGGTAAAGATGCAACAGCTTCTATATCCTTAGCAGTAGCAAATGCACCTTCTACAAGACCTGCTTTAATTTTAGCTTCTTCTTTTCCTTTTAAAAACTCTTTTAATAATTTAGCAGGTGCTACTATATCTCCATAACCAAATATAACAGCAGTTTGCTCTTTGAAGATATCTATTTTATCATAAAGTGGTGTCCCATTGCAAGCCCTATATAAAAGTGTATTTTTTACAACTTTCATCTCTGCATTTTCTTTTTTTAAGGCTTTTCTGAAATCTGCAACCGAGTTTGCATCTATCTTTTTAAAATCAAGGAGTATCACGATAGGAGCTTTTTCTATTTTTTCTTTTAGCTCTTGAACTATCTCTTTCTTCTTTTGTATTGATTTTCTTTCTAAAACAGCCATTTTCGCCTCCTAATTAAGCTACCTTAGCTTCTAAAGATTTTTGAAGCTGAGCAACATCAAGTTTTACAGCCGGACTCATTGTTGTTTTGATTACAGCATTTTTAATATAATTTCCTTTTATACCGGTAGGTTTTGCTTTAATTACAGCATCAACTACAGCAAGAGCGTTTTCTACAAGTTTATTTGTATCAAATGATATTTTTCCAATTGGAACATGTAGATTTCCTGTTTTATCAACTTTAAATTCTACTCTACCTTTTTTAGCTTCCGTTACAGCTCTTTTTATATCTGTTGTTACAGTTCCTACTTTTGGATTTGGCATTAATCCTCTTGGCCCAAGTATTTTACCAAGCTTTGCTACTTTTGGCATCATATCAGGTGTAGCAATAACAACATCAAAATCAATCCAGTTTTCATTGGCTATTTTGTCTATTAGTTCTTCTCCACCTACATAATCTGCACTGGCTTCTTCCGCTTCTTTAATTTTTTCACCTTGTGTTAAAACAAGCACTTTTAACTCTTTTCCAAGCCCATGAGGTAAAACAACAGAGCCTCTTACCATCTGGTCTGCATACTTAGGGTCAACATTAAGTCTAAATATAAGCTCTACTGTTTCATCAAATTTTCTTTGTAAAACATTTTCTACCTGTTTTAATGTTTCTATTGCTTCTGGCAAAGAATATGCTTTATTTTTATCAATCAATTCCAAAGCTTTTAAATATTTTTTTCCTCTTTTTGCCATGGCTTCTTACCCCTTATATCCTTCAATTTCTATTCCCATACTTCTTGCAGTACCGGCAATAATTCTCATTGCAGCTTCAATATCTTCTGTGTTCAGGTCTTTTAGTTTCATTTCTGCGATTTCTCTAAGCTGATTTACAGTTATTTTGCCGACTTTTTGTCTTTTAGGGTCAGATGCAGCTGTTTTGATACCTGCCGCTTCTTTTAGAAGATAAGATGCCGGTGGAGTTTTGAGGACAAAAGTAAAAGACCTATCTGAATAAACAGTGATGATAACCGGAACTAATGTTCCCGGTTTCATATTTGCCGTAGCGGCATTGAAACTTTTAACAAACTCCATAATATTTACACCACGTTGTCCAAGTGCAGGACCAACTGGTGGAGATGGTGATGCTTGTTGAGCCGGAATAAGTAGCTCAACTGTTCCTGTTACTTTCTTTGCCATAAATTACACCTCCTTGAAATTTTTCTCCCGGCTGACTAAATTTTCTCTACTTGGGAGAAATCAAGTTCAACCGGTGTTGCTCTTCCGAAAATATTTATTAAAACAACTAATTTTTCTTTATCAGGGATTACTTCATCAACTACACCTGTAAAGTTCATAAATGGACCTTCTATAACTCTTACATTATCACCTTTTACAAATAATAATTTTTTTGTTTTTGGAGCACCTTTTTGTATCTGTCCGAGAACTTTCATAACATCTTTTTCTTCAAGAGGAACAGGTATTCCACCAGCACTGACAAAACCAATAACATAAGGAGTTTTTCTTACTAAATCTATCAACTCATCTGTTAATTTAGCTTTTATTAAAAGATATCCCGGGAAAACTTTATTTTCTAAAATAATTTTAGCTTCCGTTCTGTTTTCTTTACAACTGATTTTTTGTCCAGGCTTTGAGATTGGGCTATGGGCTACACATGCCTCATCTCCAGGTACGCTTTCTTTTACCCTTACAGTTCCATCTTCTAAAACAAATATTGTTTCTCCTTTTTTACCTTGAACAGGTATTTCTCTATTTGCACCTTTTAAAGATAATCTATATCTTTCTTTTCCAAGAGCTTTTATAACAACTTTTTCTTCTGCCGGAACCAAAACCTCATCAACTAAATCAGAAAGGTTATTTAATTCAAGCATCTTTAATAAATTTTCTTTTGCTCTTATTTCTAAGTTAGATTGGGTATAGAGAGCATACCACTTTTTCTCATCTTTTTCTTCAGGCATCAATTACCTCTCTAATAAAAATGTTATTATTTTTGAAAAAATTATATCTAATCCCCAAAGATAAAGAGAAACAAGTAAGGTAAAAACAATCACTGCTATCGTAGCATTTTTTACAAGCTCCTTAGATGGCCATGTAACTTTTTTTAGCTCTTCTTTAACTTCTATTAAAAAGTTAATACCTTCTTTTATAGACATCATTTTCTCCAAGCGGGGCAGGAAGGACTCGAACCCTCAACCTGCGGATTTGGAGTCCGCTGCTCTGCCAATTGAGCTACTACCCCGACCAAATATTACTTAATCTCTCTGTGTAGAGTATGTTTTTTACAAAATTTACAATATTTTTTTAACTCTAATCTTTCCGGATGTTTTCTTTTATTTTTTGTTGTTGTGTAATTTTTCCTTTTACATTCTGTACATGCTAAGGTTATTATTTCTCTCATTTTTCAGCCCTCTTACTCAATAATTTGTGTAACAACACCTGCACCAACAGTTCTACCACCTTCTCTAATAGCAAATCTCATCTGCTCTTCCATAGCTACAGGCACCATTAACTCTATTGTTAATTCTACATTATCTCCAGGCATTACCATCTCTTGTCCTTCCGGTAATCCTACTACTGTCCCTGTTATATCTGCTGTTCTCATATAAAATTGTGGTCTGTATCCTAAGAAGAATGGTGTATGTCTTCCACCTTCCTCTTTGCTAAGCACATATACCTGTGCTTTGAATTTCTTATGTGGAGTTATTGTTCCAGGTTTTGCCAATACCTGTCCTCTTTCTACTTCATCCTTTGTTATACCTCTTAATAATACCCCTATGTTATCTCCAGCTACTGCTTCATCCAATATTTTTCTAAACATCTCTATTCCGGTTACTACAGTTTTCTTTTTCTCATCAGAAAGTCCTACTATCTCTACCTCATCACCAACTTTTAAAACACCTCTTTCAACTCTTCCTGTTACAACTGTACCTCTTCCTGTAATAGTAAATACGTCTTCAACAGCCATAAGGAAAGGTTTATCAGTTTCTCTTGGAGGAGTTGGGATATATTCATCCATAGCTTTTAATAACTCTTCAATAGAAGCAACCCATTTAGGGTCATCATTTAAAGCACCAAGTGCTGAACCTCTAATAACAGGAACTTCATCTCCAGGGAATTCATATTTATTTAATAACTCTCTAACTTCAAGTTCAACGAGGTCTAACAATTCAGGGTCATCAACCATATCACATTTATTTAAGAAAACAACGATATAAGGAACATTAACCTGTCTGGCAAGAAGAACGTGTTCTCTAGTTTGAGGCATAGGGCCATCAGCAGCAGAAACAACGAGGATAGCACCATCCATTTGAGCAGCACCGGTAATCATATTTTTAATATAGTCAGCGTGTCCAGGGCAATCAACGTGGGCATAATGTCTTTTTTCAGTTTCATACTCAACGTGGGTTATGTTAATAGTAATACCTCTTTCTCTTTCTTCAGGAGCTTTATCAATATCTCCGTATCCAACGAATTTAGCGAGACCTTTTTTAGATAAAACATAAGTGATAGCAGCGGTTAATGTTGTTTTACCATGGTCAACGTGTCCTATTGTTCCTACGTTTAAATGTTCTTTTCCTCTTACAAATTTTTCCTTTGCCATAATTTCCTCCTATGGATATAAATCTATAATATCTTTAATCTTCCGTCTCATCTTTCCATATTTATAATCTTTTAAACTTTAACACTCATATTCTTGCTATTCATAAGCCCAAGACGGGACTTGAACCCGCGACCTCACCCTTACCAAGGGTGTGCTCTGCCGACTGAGCTACCTGGGCATAAAAATATAAAAAGACGCAAAAAGACGAACTTATCCTTTTGCGTCCTTTTTAACGGATAAGAGAGCGGGAGACGGGACTCGAACCCGCGGCCATCTGCTTGGAAGGCAGATGCTCTACCAACTGAGCTACTCCCGCATATATGGAGAGGGTAGGATTCGAACCTACGCAGGCTTGCGCCGGGAGATTTACAGTCTCCTGCCGTTGGCCGCTTGGCTACCTCTCCATCAAAAGCCGGCGGTGGGACTTGAACCCACGACCTGGTGATTACAAATCACCTGCTCTGCCGACTGAGCTACACCGGCCTATTCAAGAACCATTGCAAAATTGCAAATAATATTATATATCCTCTTGCTTATTTTTGTCAATAGTTTTTAACTTTTTTTAACATTTATAAAATGGTCATCATTGAGTGTGTTAAAATATTATAATCTAAAAAATCTTAAAAATAAAGGAGTATAGTTTTGAGTCATCAAGGGATAGTTATTTTAGATTTTGGTTCTCAATATACACAGCTTATAGCAAGAAGAATTAGAGAATTACATATATATAGTGAAATACTGCCGTTTAATGCTTCAGTTGAAGAGATAAAATCCCACAATCCAAAAGGAATAATATTATCCGGTGGTCCTGCTTCTGTTTATGAAAAAGATGCACCTTTTCCGGATAAAAGAATTTTTGACCTTGGGCTTCCGATACTTGGAATATGTTATGGATTACAGCTTATAACCCATATTTTTGGTGGAGAAGTTGTAAAATCGGATAAACATGAGTATGGAAAAGCAGAGATAGATATTTTAGACCACGAAGATTTATTCTATGATTTACCAAATCATATGCATGTATGGATGAGCCACGCAGATAAGGTTATAAAACTACCGGAAGGTTTTGAGGTAATTGCAAGAACATTTAATGCACCTTATGCTGCAATAAGAAATAAAGAAAAGAAAATATGGGGTGTCCAGTTTCATCCGGAAGTATCCCATACTTATCTTGGAAAAGAAATTCTTAAAAATTTTGCCGTAAGGATATGTAGATGTTCTCAAGATTGGACAATGGGCAATTTCTTAATGGAAAAGCAGGTTGAGATAAAAAATTTAGTTGGCAATAAAAAAGCTATATGTGCTTTATCCGGTGGGGTTGATTCTTCAGTAGCAGCAGTTTTAGTGCATAATGCTATAGGAGATAATCTTACCTGTATATTTGTAGATAACGGATTACTTAGAAAAGGAGAAAGGGAGCAGGTAGAAAAAACATTCAGAGATAATTTTCATATTCCTCTTATTGTAGTAGATGCAAAGGATAGATTTTTAAATGCTTTAAAAGGAGTAACAGACCCAGAGCAAAAAAGAAAAATAATAGGAAATCTATTTATAGAGGTATTTGAAGAAGAAGCTAAAAAAATAAAAGATGTTGAGTTCTTAGTTCAGGGAACACTTTATCCGGATGTTATAGAAAGTGTATCTGTAAAAGGACCTTCTGCTGTAATAAAAACCCATCATAATGTAGGCGGATTACCTGAAAGAATGAATTTAAAGCTAATAGAACCACTTAGAGAGTTATTTAAAGATGAAGTGAGGGAGCTTGGTAAAGAGCTTGGATTACCGGAAGAAATAATTTACAGACAGCCATTCCCGGGACCCGGTCTTGCAATCAGAATAATAGGAGAAGTTAATGAAAATGATTTAAATATATTAAGAGAAGCCGATGCAATCGTTGTTGAAGAGATTAAAAAAGCCGGTTTATATAGAGATTTATGGCAATCTTTTGCAGTATTACTTCCTGTATTTACAGTAGGAGTAATGGGAGATTACAGAACTTATGAAAAAGTTATTGCAGTTAGAGCAGTAGAAAGCACAGATGGAATGACAGCAGATTGGGCAAGGCTTCCTTATGATGTTTTAGATATAATAAGCAGAAGAATTATAAATGAGGTGAAAGGCGTAAATAGGGTAGTTTATGATATATCTTCAAAACCACCGGCTACTATTGAGTGGGAGTAAAATTTGAAAAAAATAATCTTAAAAAAAGCCGGTATAGAAAAGATAAAAGCATTAAACCCCTGGATATATAACCAAGAGATAAAAGAGATATCAAAATCCGTAAAAGATGGAGATATTGTAAAAGCATATTCGCCAAACGGAAAATTTCTTGCAATTGGATATATCAACACAAAAAGCAAAATAACTTTTAGAGTTTTATCTTTTGAAGATATAAATATAGATAAAGATTTTTTTTATAAAAATATAGAAGAAGCATATCAAAAAAGATTAAAAAGAATAAAAAATAGCAATGCGTTTAGAATTATCCATTCGGAAGCAGATAATATACCCGGATTAATTGTTGATTATTATAATGGCTATTTATCGGTAGCATTCAATACCCTTGGAATAGAGCAGTTTAGGGATATTATAATAAAAGCATTGATAGATATAATCTCACCAAAAGGTATCTATGAAAAATCAGATGAAAAAGCAAGGGAAAAAGAAGGCTTACAAACAGAGGAAAAAGTTATATATGGAGAAGTTCCGAAGGATATATATATAGAAGAAAATAATATAAAATTTAGGATAAATCTAAAATCAGGACAAAAAACCGGATTTTTTTTAGACCAAAGAAAGAACAGAAAAATAGTATCTGAATATATAGAAAAAGATTTTAAAGTTCTTGATTTATTTTCTAATGTAGGTGGATTTAGTTTATATGCAAAATCAAAAGGAGCATCCCTGATAAAAGCAGTAGATATATCAGAAGAAGCAATAAAACAGATAGATATAAATGCAAAATTAAATAATACCCAAATTCAAGCAATAAAAGCAGATGCTTTTGATTTTTTAAGAGAAGAAAGAAAAAACAAAAATATCTATAATATGATAATCATTGACCCACCGGCATTTGCAAAATCAAAAAATCAAAAAGAAGGAGCATTAAGAGGATTTAAAGATTTAATACTAAATTCTTTAAAAATACTACAGCAAAATGGTTATATAGCAGTTTTTTCCTGCTCCCATCATATAGATTTAGAAGATTTAAAAAATACAGCCTTATCTGCATCGGTAGATACAAAAACAAGGATAGAGATTTTAGAACATCTATTTCAAGATATAGACCATCCTTTTATATTAAATATACCAAACTCTTTATATTTAAAAGGCTTACTTATACAAAAATTATGAAATTAAAAGAGCTTTATGAAAAAGTTATAAATAAATTAAAAGAAGCAGAAATTCCAAATCCACAGCTTGAAGCATTAATAATAATATCAGAAAGTTTAAATATACCAAAATATAAAGTAATAACCGAGCCGGATTTAGATATAATAAATTATCAAGAAGTGTTAAAAGTAGCAGAAAAAAGGGCAAAGAGATATCCTCTTGCTTATCTTATTAATAAAAAAGAGTTTTTCGGGATAACATTTTATATAGAGGAAGGAGTATTAATACCAAGACCGGAAACAGAGATTTTGGTAGAAGAGATTTTAAAAATACTGCCTACGGATAAAGAGATAATAGGTTTGGATATAGGAACCGGTAGCGGGGTAGTATCATTATCACTCTTAAAAAATAGAGAAAATCTACGAATGTATGCAACGGATATATCTGAAAAAGCATTAAAAATAACGGAAAAAAATGCTAAAATATTAAAGCTTTATGATAGAATAAAAATAATAAAATCCAATCTTTTTGAAAATATAGATGAAAAATTTGATTTTATAGTATCTAATCCGCCATATATACCGGAAGAAGAATATGAATATCTTCAAGAAGAAGTAAAAAAAGAACCAAAAGAAGCATTAATTTCTAAAGAAGGAATTTATTTTTACGAAGAAATAATAAAGCAAGCAAAAAATTATTTAAAAGAAGATGGATTTTTAGCTTTTGAGATAGGATACAATCAAGCAGAAAAAGTAAAACAGATTTTAAAATCTTATGGATATGAAGATATAAAGATAATAAAAGATTTGCAAGATATAGAAAGGGTAATAATTGCAAGGAGATGATAAAATGATAACACAGGTGGAAAAAATGCAAAAAGAAGTTCTTGTAATAGAAGGAAAAAGAAAACTACAAGGTATTTTGAGAGTATCCGGTGCAAAAAATTCAGCCCTTCCTAATATGGCAGCAACAATACTAACAGATAAAGAAGTGATTCTTGAAAATCTTCCGGATTTGTTAGATGTAAAATTAATGAAACAGCTTCTTGAAGATATAGGCTCTCATATAGATTGTATAGATAACAATGTTTGTAGTTTTAGATTATCTTCGCCAAAATCTTTTGTGGCTAATTATGATATAGTTAGTAAAATGAGGGCTTCTATACTTGTGCTTGGCCCTATGGTTGCAAGATTTGGTTATGCAGAGGTAGCCCTTCCCGGTGGATGTTCCATAGGAGCAAGACCGGTAGATTTGCATCTAAAAGCCCTTGAAATGATGGGAGCAAAAATAGAGCTACAACACGGATATATAAAAGCCTATGCACCGAAAGGTCTAAAAGGAGCCCATATATTCTTTGAAAAAATAACAGTAACCGGAACAGAAAATATAATGATGGCAGCAGTCCTTGCAGAAGGACAAACAATTATAGAAAATGCTGCATTGGAACCGGAAGTAGTAGATTTAGCAAAAATGTTAAAAAAGATGGGAGCAGATATACAGGGAGAAGGAACACCGAGAATAGTAATAAACGGCGTAAAAGAGCTAAACGGCACAAAACATACAATAATCCCTGACAGAATAGAAGCCGGAACATTTGCAGTTTTATCAGCATTATCAGATGGAAAGATAATAATACAAAACTATCCTATGGAATATTTAGAATATGTAAATGAAGTATTTAAAGATATAGGTATTTATATTTTACCGGTAGATAAAGATAAAGTGATAATAAAAAGAGAAGAGAGATTAAAACCGGTAGATATACAAACAAAAGAATATCCTCTTTTTCCTACAGATTTACAAGCCCAATTTATGACGCTCTTATGTTTTGCAGATGGTGTATCCCAGATAACAGAAAATATATTTGAAAATAGATTTATGCATGTCTCAGAGCTAAACAGAATGGGAGCAGATATAAAGATAGTAGATAGAACTGCAATAATAAAAGGTATAAAAGAGTTAACCGGAGCAGATGTAAAAGCAACAGATTTAAGAGCAAGTGCTGCAATGGTAATAGCTGGCCTTGTAGCCGATGGAATAACAAAAATCCATAATATCTATCACCTTGACAGAGGCTATGAGCATATAGACACAAAACTAAAAAATATAGGTGCAAACCTCTGGAGAGAGATAAACGAATGACAAAAATCGCTATTAATCTTGACAAAAATTGTCAGGTTTTTAATATTATTTTACGAAAAATCAATATTCAGAAATTGGCACGAAAATTGTATATAATAGAATTGCAAATAAAATCTTTTTAGGAGGTGTGTATCATGTTACAAACATTGTCAAATGCCCAAAGAAGAGTAGGGCAAAACAAAGCTCAAGGTGGTTTTACACTCATTGAGCTACTCGTAGTTATTGCAATTATTGCAATCCTTGCAGCCATTGCAATTCCGCAGTTCAACAAGTATAGAAAGAATGCGGAAAAAGCAGCAGTTGAAAGTGCAGTTAGAAACTGTATCACCGAAATTGAAGCACAATATGCTGATAACGTAAGTTTTGATTTATCCCAAAATACAGGTATCTGTCAAAAATATCAAGGTGGAGCAGTTAGTACTATTAGTATAGATATAAGTAGTAATAGTACTGATAAAAGCTATAACGTAACAGCAACAGGTAGTCAATTTAAAGTTAAATGTATTGGTTCTCCTGGCGGAAGTATAACTTGTGAATAATAAAAAAATAATAAAAAAATCATGAAAAATATCAATTCTATTAAATCTCTCCTTTTAGTGGGAGGGATTTTTCTTTTTTCCTTAATTATAAAACTAAAAGGTTTAGAAAACTTTTCAGGAGAAAATGTCCTATCAGGATTTGATGCTTTTTGGTATGCAAGATTATCTAAGGAAATATTAAATGGAAATTATTTGGGTATTGATTATTTAAGAGATGTCCCTGACTTTAGTATTAATAGTTATCCACCTCCATTAATCAGTTTATTACCTGTTTGGCTCTCAAACATTACCGGTATTAAATTAGAAACATTTTTTGTTTTAATTCCTCCTATTACATCTATTTTATTTATCTTTCCGCTTTATTTTTGGCTCAAAAGATTTGCTCCGGTTCATGTTTTTATTGGTGGAGCGATACTTGGAATTTTTAATCTTATCTATTTTAATAGAACAATGCTTGGAAGATTTGATACAGATAGTTTAATTTTATTTTTTGTTTTTCTTATATTTATCTTCATTACAAAAGCAGTATACGATAGAGAAAAATCCTACTTTTGGATAGTTGTATCTTCAATTATTTTTAATCTTTTTATGTGGTGGTATAATAAACCTATATTTTCTTTTTTCTTTTTATTATCATTACTATTAGGATTTCTGATAAATAAAGAAAACTTAAAAAGTATACTCTATAAAGTATCATTATTTATCCTTTTAACAAATCCTTTATTTTTAATTGATAGCATCAGAAGATATATAAAAGGATATATAGATGTATATGTTTTAAAACAAAGTAGCCAAATAATACCTATTTCATTGATGGCAAATATCACTGAATTGATGCCTATTGATTTTAATCAATTAATTGCATATACAACAGATAACATTTATACGGTTATATTATCTTTTATTGGATTGTTTTTGTTTTTTTATAAAAATTTTAGATATATGATAATTTCTTTGCCTATACTTATAATAGGTATAACTTCTTTTTGGGCAGGAAATAGATTTGTTATGTATTTAGCTCCTTTTATAGGTATGGGGCTTGGATATATATTCTATTTATTATATGAGATTGGAGTTAAGAGATATTCTAATTTTAAAAATATATTTTATGTATTCTCTTTATTCTTAGTATTGTTTTTTTCTTTTCCGGCACAAAGAATTTATGCAGACCCAAAACCTCTTTTAAAAAATAAAATATGGGAAGATTTTAAGATTGTAAAATCTTCTTTGAAAGAGAATGCTTATCTTTGGAGTTGGTGGGATTATGGTTATATTTTAAGTTATGCTTTAAATAAAGGTGTATATGTAGATAATGGGAATTTCAATCCTATAAAAAACTATTTTTTTGCCCATTCTATTATAATAGATGATGAAAACAAATCACGAAATCTAATTGCATTTATTACAAATAATCTTTATAAAGATTATGGTCTAAATTTGAAAAGTTTAAAAGATACTTGGTTATTAAAAGATAAGGCATACTTGTATGATAAACCTTTAAAACAACCGGTATATGTTGTTTTGTTTGGAGATATTATGCAAAAATCTATCATTCATAATTTAGGGACTTTTGGTCTAAATTTATATGATAAAGATGTTGCCTCTGTTTCTGTATTTGAAAAATGTGATAATAAAATAGGTTTTTATGATTGTGGTTTATTTAAATTACAAAAAGAAAATGAAGAATTAACATGGGCAAGACAATCATTAAAAAATAATCCACCATATAAGGAAGTAATTTTTATAAATAGAGATAACTCTACAAGAAAAGTTATATATCAAAATGAAAATTATCCTTACGATAGAATGTTAGAAATAATAAAAGATAGAAATGAACTTTATATCTTAATTGGAAATAGAAAAATTAAAAATTCTATTTTAAATAGAATGTTAATATTTAAAGATAGTTTTACAAACTTTAAAATTGTTTTTGATGATTTTCCGGATTTGGTGATTTATGAGGTTTTAAAATGAATAAAAAAGGATTTACTCTCATAGAATTACTTGTTGTTATTGCAATAATAGGTGTTCTTGTTGGTATCTCAATACCTTATTATCTAAAATATAAAGAATCCGCTTATAAAATTCAGGTAAAAAGTGATGTAAGGAATTTAATAGAAAGTATTATTTTATTTGAAACCACATATAAAACCACTCCAAATTTATATCCTAATCCCTGCAGTGAAGACTTAACTACATGTGCACTGACAGATGGCACAAATCAAGATACTATAAGGAAAACAAAAGGTGTAGAACTTAAAATGGAAGAAATAACCTGTCAAAATAATACTAAAGGATTTAAAATAACAGGACAGAATAAAACATTAAATTATAATTTTTCTTTCAACTCTTGCACTGACCCAATGATTGGAACTGAAAATCAATAAACCCTATACACAAACTCTATTTCTGCTTTTTCAGATTGGTTATTTTTGTTCTTGGCTCTTACTCTGAAAGTGTAAATTGTTCCACTGTTTTGAGTTGGTTTCATATCAATAAGATAAACATTTACATTATAATCACCAAAATCAGATACGCCTAAATCAATTTTACAATTGTCATTTTCCGTTGTAGGACAAGGAGTACAGTTATTTTTATTACATTTTAGATTTTCACCATTTAATAATTTATTCATAACAATAGTTGCAGCACCTTTACCGGCTTCAAGGGCAGAATGATATCTTTTATCCGCTCCGGATAGCCAAGTTCCCTTGATTAACATATAAATTAAAGCACCAACTATCAATAAAGCCACTACACTTAAAGCCAAAACCGTAACTAAAGCTATACCTTTTTCATTATTTTTCATATCTTTACCTCACAAATCCATTGGTTTAACTTTTATTTTTAAAACCTTCCATCTGTAATGCTGATAATCTTGTGGAAGTTTTAAAGCTTGACCGTCATCTGTTAACATATAACTACCGGAGTTATCAGATGTATCTGGTTTAAATGTATACTCTCTATCATATTTTCCTTCCTGAACAAGTATATAAACATTTATGGCTTTTAAATTTGTTCTAATCTTGTCATTTGTGCTTAAATCATTATCTGTAGTATCAAATGTAACTGTCCAATCGGCTACACAATTTAAAACCGGTTTTCCACCTGTATTAGAGGTACCAACCCGTCTTATCAGATTATAAGTATTAGGATTACATCTTTTTACACTATCTTCATTATTTTTATTGGTTTCTTCAGAGAGTTTATATGTTATTTTTTCGCAATAAGAAACAGAGCAAGCATTAGATGTTCCATTATATACTTCGTCTCTTATAGGAAAAGCAATATAAACTTTGTCAGACTCACAACTTATATTAGAAATATCAGCAGCTTTATCAACGAAACTTCTATCTTCAGCTTTTATTAAGACTACATAATTATTACTTTTATCTTCCCTTCCATCATAGGTAATATTAAGTTTATTACTACTATTGCATTGTGATATTAAATAGCCTCTTGTTTTTTGGTTTGTATTGTTTAAGGTCATTCTTAATGTTAATGATCTTTTTGTTTTATCTGGGTCATCTTTCCATTCTATTATTAAATTATTTTCATCTTTTGGTATGCCATATCCTATATGTTCCAAATCAAGTCTTAGCATTTCAAGACCTACTATATTTTCTATCTGTGTAGCAGTTTTTTCACTTTCTTGTTTGAATCCTTTAAGTATTTTTATATATGTTAGATATGCTGCACCTAATACTACAATGATTATAATTATTGTTACTAATAGTTCGGTTAGAGTTAGCCCTTTATTATTCATGTTCCACCTACCGCTGTTTTTGTGGTATGAGAATAATTTTTGCCTCTATATTGCCAAGTTACATTTATAGTCACTATCTTCACATTTGTAACAGTTGGAATATCTATTGTAATATCAATATTATATTGTTCCTTAAAATTTCTAAATTGTCTTTCTTCTGTTGATGATGTGCATTTAGTTATATCGTTTTTACATATTTCTGCATATTTATCTGCTATTTTTACAGCCTCATCTCTTAAAATATTTCTCGTATTCATATCAATAGCAACCATCAAACCGGTTAATAGTCCAAGCAAAACGATAGCAAGAATAACTAATGCAACTAAACTTTCAATAAGCGTAAAACCTTTATTGTTTTTAAGGATTTCCATTGCATTTCTCCATTTTTACTCTTATATCACTAACTCTTACACAATCATACTCTGAATCATTTTGCGACGAAAAATATACAGGGCCTCCATTAAGTGTTCCTCTTTTTGATATATTTACTTGATTTCCATTAAAAGGTCTTTTTAAATCTATGCATTGTATATAATTTGTTCCATATTCATTTTTACAATCATCATCACTACTATCACATTTTAAGCATAATCTATTGGGTGTGTTAGAATTTTCCAAAACAATATCTAACTTTATTTTTTCAGTAAAAGCTTTCATACGGGCTTGTTGGATAAAGGCATAAATATTTTTTGTATCGCTTTCTATCCGGTATGTTTCTATCCATCTAAAAAAATTAGGAATACCAATAGATAAAATAATAGTCATTATAGCAATAACCACCAAAAGTTCTATTAAACTAAATCCATTTATTTTTCTATCCATAATATAATTTCTCCTCTTCTATTTCCGTACTGAATAAACGGCGAAGCACCTTCCGGTGGAGTTCCTTTATACCAATTGGACACTCTGCCGGTGTCGGCAATATTTGCAATATTAATTTCTTGTATATTACTACCGGAAAGTTGTAAAAGAAGCGTTCCAGCAACATTTGATACTTGATATAAATCACCCCTACATCCGGAAGGTAGTCCGCCGGTAGCACAATTTAGAGTCCATACTCTTGTATTACCACCAAATCCACACAAATCACCGTTTGGTTTAGTTGTTGTAAATATTATAAGGTTTTGAGTTGTTACTACCGGGTCAGATAAATTCTTTTCTTTTAAACTATAAGTATTACTATCAGCAGGGTCTAAATTGATATACCATCCTATTGAGCTACTACTTGTGCATATATTTGAAACATTGCTTTCGTCTGTAACATTTTGTGTTGTTGTTATGAAATCTATATATTGTCCATTATTATCGCTCTTTATATCAAAAGGAACACCGAATAACGTATTTCTATTAACCTCCCAATCATCATCTTTTTTAAACCATCTACCGGTTCCAAAATAGATATACCATCTGTCAAAACATTTCATAAACTCAACTTTTGTCGTTACCGGATTTATATCTACCGTATTTTTATCATCTATCTTAAATGAAGTATAATTATTAAAACTCCAATCACTTACAGAAGAAGCATTTTTAAATGGATATAAATTATTATTTATCTTCTTCCCACCGAGAAGTATTATTCCACCTTTGAAACTTGTATTGCTACCGGATTGTTGTGTATATCCAAATGCAATATAATCTGTATATCCATCACCATCAAAATCAAGTCCTTCAGAAAATATTCTTCCACTAAAAGCTTTTTGTATTCCGGTATATATTGTTCTTTCAAGTTGTCCTGTATTAGAGTCTAAAACATAGATTTTCAATTCTCTGTCAGTTTCATTATTTGCACCATTTGCGAATTGTGCCGAGTAGTTATGCATTCCGGATGCAAATATAATGTATTCCTTATCAACACCATTTTCTTTTGTTCTGATTAATCCAGGACCTGAATATGCAAATCCTAAATCTTTATAAGTAAATTCCCATAAGAACTTAGGGTTTTCAGGGTCTGTAATATCAAGTGCATAGTAAGAAGATAGTCCTACACAAGAAGATGATGTGCAAGTATCGGACGGTGGATTTACCGGATTGCTACAACTACTTTGGTCACCACTACAGTTATAACCACATCCACCACCAAGTCTAAATCCACCTATTAATATCTTTTTACCGGAAATACTATTAAAAATATATGGTGTTAAATCATTAAGATATATATGGCAATAATTAGGGTCTGCAAGGTATCTTAAATAAGGTAATGCATTCTTAGGTATAAATCCCCAAAGTTCTTTGCCTATATTATCACCTGTCAACTGGGCAACTTGGTCAGTTTGATTTAAACTTTCATATTTACCGAGTTTAAATGCATGAAGTATTCCATCATTAGATGCAACGTATACAACATCATAGTTATCATAATGAACTATTTGTGGAGATGAATTCATTATATCGGCAAGTTTCCAAGTGTTTCCATTATCATCAACCTTTCTGTTTCTACATCCGTATATTTGTTTTCCAAGTATATAATCTATCAAATCTCCATATTTTATATTACCATTGGTATCTTTTAAACAACTTGGGAATTCTGATGTATTAGTTCCAAGAAGTGTATCAAATGAAGATGCATTGGAAGATGTAAATAGTTTAAAATTTCCATTTTCATCAATAGAGTATATTTTTCTATCACTATAACTTCTATCTTTTAATTTTTCACCTACATCTATTAGATAATTTATATTATTTTTACCAATATCTCCGGTATAAGTTTGACAATCAGATGTATTAGTAGAACCATCTGCATATACGGAACATTTTTTTATTACTAAATTACCGTTATTATCAAGATCATAACTAATAGCTTTATCTCCTGTTAAATCAAGTTTAAAATTACTATTAGTATCTTCTCTTATGTTTGATGCAAGTGAAGATTTATAATCCCAAAGTGTAATTAATTTACTAATCCATTTTACTTTGTAATTATTACCGAAATATTTTTCAGGATAAAATACAACTTGTTCTACCAAAGCACCATTATCACCTTTCCCACCGGTAAGAACTCCTACGGTAGAAGAAGATGAAACTTTATTTAATATACTTTCAAAGGCACTGGAAAGTGAATCTTTCATCTCTTGTGCATTATTTGCAGAATAGAAAGTATCAGGAATTCCATTTCCATCTTTATCCCAATCGGGAGATGAAGCCGGAAGGTCTGTACATGCAGACCCTTTTCCACAATTTGACCCTGTACAACAATCATCAACTGGACCACAGGTATTTTGAGAGTACCCACTTAGATTATCTGGCCAGTCTTTTGATGGGTCAAATGAACCATACATAGCTACATTTTTTAAAGATTTTTCACCTGTACCCCCTAAAAATAATCCGACAGTATAAACAGAATCAACATAAATATTATAATTTCCATAAGTTCTACCTAATTTTTTATGCATCCAATAAGCAGGAACAACAGGGTCAGTTGAATTATTTTCATAACCATCTTCTATAGAACATGAAGTATTCCCATTAATTCCTGTATTCCATTGTCCATCTGACAAAAGAATTACAAAGTTTTTTGCACAAGGAGCCGGTTTACAATTTTGACCTTGATAATCACAAACATAAATAGGATCTTTATAAGTTCCGGATTGTATATCAAATCCATTTGTAATATTATGCTCATTTAATTGTTTAAAATAATCATAAGCTTCCCACATAGCAGGGCCTGTTCCGGTATCTCCGCTTGGACTAACATAATTTATAGCTCTTTTGGTATATGTATATGGATGGTCTTTGTCTGCATTCTCCCCATTTGGATAATCGCCTATATAAACTTTATCACTGTAGGGTGTTGTATCAAAAAACATAACTCCTAATCTTGGTTTAGTTTTCTTTTCTTCAAGAGATTGAATTACTCCTTTTACTCTATCTTTAGGGACTTGAACTAATTTTTTATTATCTAATTCTAATGTGCAAGTTGTTCCTGTGCAAGCTAAATCCGGGTCACAGTTTTGGTCAGTAAAATTACTACATCCCTGTGGTCTTCCACCTGTCATAGCCCATCTAAGAAGGTCAATTCTTGCCATTAAAGCAAAATTTAATTTATTCCCTGAACAAGTGCCAGATATTGAATAATAATTATAGTATTGACGATAATACCAATAATAATTACTGTTTAAAGTTAAATTACAATTTTCTGATTTAGTTGTTTCTTGCCATACACCATTTACCTTTTCATAAACTTTATTTGGAACGAAGTATCCTTCATAAGTAGTATTAGAATTGTATGACCCTATCTCACTAACTTTGTTAGAGTTAGACCATGTTTTATAATATGCAGCCCAACTCATACTTCCACTTTTGTCTACTATGATAAGTACATTAGGAGATACTTGTGTAGACATGTAAGTAGGAAGTTGACAATAATTTTGCATACTACCGGCTATACTTATGCCAAATGTTATAAATAATAACAATATTAAAATTCTAAATCTTAACATAATACAACCTTATCTCCGGATTTTCTTTTTATTATAACTATACTCTATTTTTTATCAAAAATCGTGAAAATTATGTGAAAACTATTGCTATTATAAATCTGTTATTTTTTTCTCTATATTTTATTTTTATTTTTTCTCTTTCGGCAAGATAAGAGGCTATATTTAATCCTATACCGGTTCCTTTTGTAGTAGTAGCTATATCATTTCTTATAAATATTGCATTTTTACATGATTTTATATATATCTTCTCTTTTGAGTATCTAATACTATTTTCAATCAGTAAAAACAAAATATTTTCAATATTTAATCTAGTGGCTACTATTTTTTTATCTTTTAATCTTAAATATATTTTTTTATCTACCGGTTTAAATAGATTAATCTGATATTCTATAATTTCTTTAATATTTACCGGCTCTTTTTTATCTATGTTCTGTTTTAGATTTTTCAAAATATTTATAATAGATTTAAAATCTTCTTCCATATATCCGATAGTTCTTTCTAATCTTTGTATAACTTTATCCTCTTTTTTTATCTTTAATATCTCTAAATTTGTTTTTAAAACCGATAAAAAATTTCCGAATTTATGAGAAATCATCAAAATTATCAGCTCTAAAAAATTTTTTTGTTCTTCTTCTTTCTTTATACTATAATCTAAAATCTTATAAAAAAGATAACTCAAACTCAAAATAAGAAAAGCTTCCCATAAAAAAAGCACACTAAAAAAATCTTTAAATATATAATCCGGTAAAGAGTATTTAACACCAAGTTGTGAAATCTGTGATATATAAAAATCCTGAATATTTTTATAAAAAATAATTACCACAAAATTTATAACTGCAAAAACAATTGTAATCAATATAAAAAAAACCAATAAAATTTTTGTTTGTAGTTTCAAACTAATCTATAACCTCTTCCTTTGTAAGTTTGTATGCTATCAGGAGGCAAGATTTTTCTAAGTTCTTTTATATAAGCTCTTACTATCTCATCTCCTACTGCTTTATCTCCCCATACATAATTGAGTATAGTTTCTGTATCAACTATTTCTCCTCTTCTGCTTATAAGTAGATAAAGTATCTTCCAGGCTGTTTTTGATATTTTTATCTCTTCATTTTGTTTTTTAATGATTTTATTGTCTAAATCTACTAAAATATCTCCTATTTTTATGAGTTGCTCTATTTTTTTTCTTTTTGATAATGCTTTTAATCTGAGTAATAACTCCTTTGGTTCAAAAGGTTTTACTAAATAATCATCTGCTCCTTTGTTAAAGCATTCTTCTTTGCTTTCTATACTATTTTTCGCAGTAAGGACAAGTATAGGAGTATTGATATTATTATCCCGTATCCATTCAATAATATCTTCACCTTTATTGTATCGTAGCATTAAATCTATCACCATTACATCAAACTGATTAAATTTTAGAACATCTTTAAACTGTCTATCATCATAAATCCATACTACTTCAATATCATTTAGCTCTAAATATTCCTTAACACTTTCACCAAGTATTAAATCATCTTCTATCAATAAAATCTTCATAAAATAAATTATATATGATTTTTTATTGCTTTTTGTCATTGAATCGGGCTTATTTTGTTATATAATAAAATTGAGATTTAGTTTTAAATTGGAGAGAAGATGAGCGAAAAAAGGTTGGCAGATGTAGAAGAAGGCAAAAAAGTAGTTATTAAAGATATTGTTTGTGATGGATGTATGAAAAAAAGATTATATGAACTTGGATTGATACCGGGGCAAAAGGTAGAAGTGCTACAAAATGGATTATTCGGTGGCCCTATTAAGATAAAAGTTAAAGATTATTGCTTAGCTCTTAGAAGAAAAGAGGCAAAAAATATAGTTATAGAGGAAGATAATGGATAATATTATCAGAGTAGCAATAGCCGGAAATCCTAATGTTGGTAAAACTGCTCTGCTAAATGCAATAGCCGGAACAAATCTGAAAGTTGGAAACTGGGCAGGTGTAACGGTAGAAAAAAAAGAAGCAGTTATTGATTATAAAAGTTATAAAATAGAGTTTGTTGATTTACCCGGAGTTTATAGTTTATCTAATAAAGTGGCAGAAGAAAAAATAGCAATAGATTTTTTAATAAAAGAAAAGCCAGATATTATTTTAAATGTTGTAGATTCTACCAATTTAGAAAGAAATCTATATCTTACAATTCAACTCTTAGAGCTTGAAATACCTCTGATTATAGCTCTTAATATCTGGGATGAAGCAGTAGAAAAAGGATATGAAATAGATTACAAAAAACTTGAAAAACTTTTATGCGTCAAAGCTATCCCAACATCTGCAAAAGAAAACTTAGGTATAACGGAAATTTTAGATAGTATTATACAAATTTATCAAAATAAAAATTTCATCCAGTGTGAGCATTTTGAGACAGATATAGAAGAATATCTAAAAAAAATTATTGAAGTAGTAGAGAAATATCAACCGGTTTTACTCTCATTATATCCAAAGAGATATTTAGCAATTGCTCTGCTTGAAAATAATCTTGATATTGAGATAAATCCAAATATAAAAGAGTTTGTAGCAAAAATAAGAAAAGATTTAGAAAAAATTTACGGTAAAGAGATAGATATTATTATTGTTGAAGAAAGATATTCAATTGTTATTAGTGTATATGAGCAGGTTGTAAAAAAGAAAAGAGAAGATAAAGTAGATATTACATTTACACTTGATAAGATATTTTTACATAAATATTTGGGAATACCTATATTTTTATTTTTGTTATGGCTTGTTTTTGAAATTACTTTTACATTTTCTTCTCCTTTTGTTGATTGGTTTGATAATGTTTTATCCAATGTTATCTCGGTATGGGCTATATCTTTACTTGATTACGTAGGGGCTTCTGAATTTATAAAATCTTTTGTTACACAAGCTGTAATAGGTGGGGTTGGTTTTGTTATTGCTTTTGTGCCGGTTTTATTTGTTTTATATATACTTATTGCTATTTTGGAAGGAACCGGATATATGGCAAGGGCTGCATTTCTTATGGATAGATTTATGAGTATAGTAGGTTTAAGCGGAAAATCTTTTATACCTCTTATTATAGGTTTTGGTTGTAATGTGCCGGCAGTTTATTCTACCAGAACAATAGAATCTCCAAAAGAAAAGATTTTAACTATTCTTATGATACCTTTTATGTCTTGTGGTGCAAGGCTAACCGTTTATACATTTTTTGTGAGTTTATTTTTTAGAGAGTATGGCTCTTTGGTGCTACTTTCTTTATATCTTCTTGGTGTTTTTATGGCTGTAATTGTAGCTTTTATTCTCAATAAATTTATGTTTAAAACATATACAGAAACATTTATTTTGGAACTTCCGCCTTATAGATTTCCTACTTTGAAATATATATTTTTAAATACCTGGATTAAAACCAAATCTTTTATTTTAGAAGCCGGAACATTTATTTTTGCTACTTCTATTGTTGTATGGTTTTTACTTAATACCCCTTTTGGAGAAAAAAATAAAGAAAATACAATTTTTGGAACCATAAGCAAAACGATTGCTCCTGTTTTTGAACCTATGGGATTTGGTAATTGGCAAAGTGCCGGTGCTTTATTATCAGGTTTTGTAGCAAAAGAAGTAGTTTTATCTACTATGGGTAATATATATGCTCCGGAGCTTGCAGAGCAGGAAGAAAATAAAAAATTATCTTTCACAGAAGGTGTAAAGGAGATAGCAGTATCATTCTTAGATGCAAATATTCAGCTGTTTAAAAATATACTCTCTACATTTAAATTAATTAAACCGGAGGAAGAAAAAGAGGAAAATATTACATTATCCTCAATTGTTAAAAATAGCTTTACTCCTTTGTCTGCTTATGCATTTTTAGTATTTTTATTACTATATACTCCCTGTTTAGCAACAATTTTTGCAATAAAACAGGAAACAGATAGCTTTAAATGGGCTTTCTTTTCAATCTTTATTAGCCTCACCACCGCTTGGATTACAAGTTTTATAGTGTATAATATAGGAAAGTTGATGTTTTAAATTAGCTTAATTCTTAAATTAAATTGTTGTTTTTTATCTCGTTTTTGGTATAAAGATTATTAATTTATTCTCAAGATTGCTTATACTAATACCGAAGAATAATGAGAGTTAATTCTTTTTTAAAAGGAAATTTTTGTTTTCCTATCTCTTCTTTTCCTATTCCGTCCCATCTATCCATATCCATAATTTCGTGTATCTATCCATTTGATTAGTCTTTTGAGTTTTATTGCTGAAATTTCTACTAAACTGCTGTATGCTACAAGTCTGCTTAATGACAATACTGATATT